>CAININ010000299.1 GCA_903849265.1 uncultured Acidimicrobiaceae bacterium | reverse complement strand
TGAGACAATGAATCGGGATTCGCCGAGTGCGAGACGAGACAGGAGGGTCACATGACTCGGCCTCCGATCGTTCACCAACAGATGACGAAGGCTCCGGGTTTGACGGAGGATCGCTCGACCTGACGTGGGTCACCAACTCGGCCGAGGTGACGCCGTTGTCGTCAAGGCGCTACCCACCACCGTTCAAGATCAGCAACCCGTTGCCCCAGAAAGGCAAGGCCGGTATGGTTGGTCAGGAAAGTAACCATTATCTTGACCATGAAAGGTGCCATGACCACGACGATCTACACGGCTTCGGACCTGAAAGAACGACGTACAGAGGTCCTAGAAGCAGCCCTCCGCGAACGCGCCATCGTTCGCGCCGTTGACGGCACGGCTCTGGTGTTCACCCGCCTTGCCGAGGTCGAGAGGGCTGAGTTGGTCTCCACTTGGGCTCTCGACCTACACCGAGCGGAGCACGGCGACATCCCCCGAGGACTGCGGTGGTTCGAACACCTCGACGTGGAGGACCGCCAAGAGTGCATCGCTGAGCTTTGGGAGACCCTTGAGTCAGACCCGCTTGGCCTTCGTGAGGTTCTCGATGCATGGCGGATCACGGCCACCGCTGTTTCGGACCCACTGCGCGGCGAGGTCCTCACGGGCGACCTCAATTCTGCTGATTTCGTCGCAGTTGCCAGACCGAAATAGGTGCCGGACTCCTACCGACCATTCGTACCGGGAGCGCGACCCGGAGGCCGGCCATCCGAGCGGCCCAGGTACCGCGTCCTCGTGCACCACAAGTTCAGCGAACTCTGGAAAGAGATTCCTAGTCGCGTTGGGCTCGAAAGCGCGCAGCAGTTCTACGACCATGTGTCCGCAACCCCTGGTGAGCCACCGCAGGTCAACTCGTCAGTCGTTCTGAAGGGCAAGGCCGGCCGTCCCAAGTTCGATGGTGGATCGCGCACGATCCACTACGAGATCAGTGGCGCCGGTCGGATCGATTATCAGTACGTCAACGAGTTCACTGGTGGCAAACTCAGCGACGCACATCCCGTCGTCTTCATCCTTACAATCGACCTGTCAAGCCATTAGGTGGCGCCAGGTACCTCCAGGTGCGGATTGAGTAAGGCCCATTGACATCGCTTCAGAGGACGCCTGCCTGAAGGAATGCAAGCACTCCGAAGTCAACCCCTAGAAGCTCGGGACGTACCCGCCGCGACCCATCGACTCGCTGACGAACGGGTCGACCGAGTCGTCGACGCCGCCGATGACCTCGGTGATCCAGTCGAGACGCTGGCGCAAGATCCGGTCGACGCCACCCTGCAGGGTCGACGAACTCACGGCGCACGAGCTGCACGCCCCTTGGAGCTGCACCTCGACAACGCCGGTCACCACATCGGCCGACAACAGAGCCAGGTCGCCGCCGTCCGCCTGCACGGCCGGACGCATCAGCTCGATGATGGAGGTCAGCGCAGCCAGGCGCTCGCCCCGCTCCTCATCGGTGAGGGTGGCCGGTGCGTCGCCGATGGCCACAGCCACAGAAGTCGTGGCGTCCTGGTCGGTCTCGGGTTGCGTCAGATCGGGGTCCACGTTGTCGTCCTTCCGCCGGATCGTTCGACCGGCAAGAGTCGGCCCACGGCCGTGCTCTCCCCCATTCTGCCGTGTCTGCGCAGCAGTCGGTACAGGGCTGGCCCTCCAACCCCGACCGGTCGACTCGATCAAGGGCGCAGACAGGCGCTGGCCAGCCCGACGATGGCCCCGTCGCCAAGAGCGCGGGGGTACCATGCGGTGTGGCAACGGCACGACCATCCGAGTCCCTTGGGGCCGTCGGACTCATCTTGCCGACCTTCGTACAGGACACCGTTCCGACCTGGGCCGAGGCGGTCGACGGGGGCCGTCCGGACGCCGATCCGCTGGCCGAGCTGGCCGAGCTGTGCCGACGAGCCGAGGC
>CAININ010000298.1 GCA_903849265.1 uncultured Acidimicrobiaceae bacterium | reverse complement strand
TCGTGGAACGCCACCAAGGCGGTCCCATCGGTGGGCCGAATCGGCCGGAACAGGACGGTGGTGTCGTTGCGCAGGTGGACATCGAACTCAAGGTCGCCCAGGTACCCCGCAGGCAACTCGGACGCACCGGATCCTTCATGGTCGTCCATCGGCACCGGTCCAGTGATCTGCGGCAGGGTCCTGATCGCTCTGGTGTGGAGCGACCGAGCCGTGCGTGCGGGTCAGATCCGCCTCATGGTCGACGGACCAGCGCGGCGGGTGCGGCTGAAGGGCCCGTTGTCCGGGCCGACCCGGTACAGCGTGCCCCCCTCGCTGCGTACGAGCTGCTCGATATCGGCAAGGGCACCGACGGCAGACGCATCCACCACCCGGAGACCATCGGTGCACAACTCGACCTCACAGGTCCCGTCCGCCAAGAGCTCGCGCATTACTTGGGCCACATTGGCCGCTGTGCTCGAGTCCAGCCGACCGGCCAGACGGACCCGTGGCGGCACCGCGTCGGTTTCGACCCAGAGCTCCAAGGCGACATCGCCGCGCCAATCGGCGAGTCCCACCGGCCCACCCAACCCCGCAGCACGCCATGCGGCGTCATCGAATCCTGCCTGTCTTTCCGCGTCCGCCGTCAGACCTTGTTCGACACCCACATCCACCACCTCCGCTCGTAGTGACCTCTGCATTCGTACCACGAACAACCTTTCCTTGCCTCCGCTCGGACGGTCGTCCCGGTGCCCCTCCATCATCTCTATCGCCGGCTCCCATCCCTAGGGCCGAACGGCACTAACCCCTCGTGCCGTCGGGACGTTCGGCCCTACCGGGGTATCCGGGCAGGGACCATCCTGGGCGTAGCGGAACCGGACGCTGAGGCGTCTGAGCCGATCGAACCCAGTACGAGGAGAACCCATGGCCACGACCACTGATCACGAATCCCCCAGCCCAGACCACGCAGAAGGCGGATCTGGTCCGAGCACGGTTGAGCGGCTCGAACGCCTGCTTGAGGAGTGGCGGGCTCGCATCGACGAACTGCTCGTCCAGGCCGACCTGGCTTCGAAAGACGTTGCAGAGGCCGTCCGATCGCAGGCTGCCATCGCCGAGAACGCCTACCTGGCCGCCAAGAGCCGTCTCCGTCAGATTCCGAAGGATGCCGGGGCCGGCGTCGACTCCGCACGGGCCGGCGTCGAAAAGCTGGTCGGTGACATCCGCAATGCCTACGAGTCGGCCGAAGCCGTGATCCGCCGCGGACCCAGCGACTAGGCAACGGGCAGTAGGCGGGTGCCGTTGATGACTGACCCACCCCTGTCGGGCGGCGGCCCCGGGACACCCTCGATGCAGCACAACCCCGTGAATCCCATGTACGCCCAACTGCTGGAGGAGGTGTTGACGGACGACGTCGACTCCCCGGTGCGTTCGGCGGGACCACTTGCGGAACTCACCCGCCTCCGCCACGTGATGGAAAAGCACGCGTCCAGGTCTGACACCGGTTGGGCGCTCCAGGCAGTGGCCGACCAGTTGGCCTACGACGCGGCTCTCATTCGTCTGGCCCGCAAACGAGGGATCACCGCTGACACCGGTTCATTC
>CAININ010000297.1 GCA_903849265.1 uncultured Acidimicrobiaceae bacterium | reverse complement strand
GTGGCCGAGGAACTGCGGGCGCTGCCAGGGAAGGTCGTGGTGGTGAAGGATGGCCGGCCTCCCGGCCAGCGTGGCCGCGACCACGTCCCAGGCCCGCTGGTTGAGCGGTAGCGAGCAGAGGTTCTCGACCACCACCAGATCGGCTCCAGCCACGGCGTCAGAGACTTCGCCAGCGCCAGGCCCCTCGAGGGCGTCGATGGCAAGTCCCGGCACGGTGACGTCTACTGGTCCACCTCCCGCCACTGTGTACGTCGTGAATCCCAGCGTCTCGAGGGCATCGCTCCACTTGGCGGCCTCGATGGCCACACCGTCGGAGCCACCGAGGCGGAAGGAGAGGAGGGCGGCGGTCGCGATGGGGTCACCGTAGCGGGGCGCGTCCGAGGATGACCCCGATCGCCCCCGCGGGGTACCGTCGAGGGGTGCCCGACGACTCTTCGACCCACGACGCCCCGGCCTCGGACGACCTGCTGGCCGAGCGAAACGGCCCAGTTCTCACGCTGACCATCAATCGACCAGAGCGTCGCAATGCCATGACGTGGGACGTCATCGCTGGCCTCCGACGGGAGCTGGCACTCGCCAAAGTCGATCCAGCGGTGCGGGTGGTGGTGCTGGCTGGCGCCGGCGACAAGGCCTTCTGTGCTGGTGCAGATCTGTCGGGCATGGTCCCCAAAGACCCAGGCGGCACCTCTGACGACTACCTCGACCACCATCTGGCCAGGGGGTGGTTGGCCGAGCTGTTCGAGGAGATGTGGCAGCTGGGAAAGCCCACCATCGCCCGGGTGCAGGGGTGGGCCATGGCTGGCGGGTTCGGGCTCGCGCTGGCCTGCGACATGGTGATCGCCTCGGAAGATGCCCGCTTCGGTGCCCCCGAGCTGAACGTCGGCCTCTGGCCCTACATGGTCACGGTGTCGTTGCTTCGGTCCATGCCTCCGAAGAAAGCGCTGGAGCTCATGTTGACCAGCAGGGTGGTGGAAGCCGAGGAAGCCGACCGTATCGGGTTCGTCACTCGCGTGGTCCCCCGGGGCGAGCTCGATGGAGCCGTGGCCGATCTGGCTGCCGTGCTGGCATCCAAGCCTCCCGGGGTGACCAAGCTGGGCCGCGATTCGTTCTACGCTGTGATCGATTCAGCGGCCTCAGAGGCCCTGCCCTATCTTCACTCCATGCTGACCGTCACCAGTCAGACAGCGGAGGCGAGGGAGGGCATCACCGCATTCGCGGAGAAGCGCCCGCCGTCCTGGCAGCAGGCGTCGGGCGTCGACGGGATCGCCTGACAGCGGCTCGAGCCACCACGGACGCAACCACACGCACGCCAGGCCGGCGAGCACACACCGCGACATACGAAATCGACGAGGAGTACCCCCAGCATGGCGAAACGAGCACTGATCACAGGAGTCACCGGGCAGGACGGCTCCTATCTGGCCGAGCTGCTGCTCGACCAGGGCTACGAGGTCAGCGGGATGGTCCGACGGTCCAGCACGATCAACTTCGAGCGGATCGCCCACATCCAGGACAAGATCAACCTGGTGGCCGGCGACCTCCTCGATGAGGTGTCGATGATCAACATCTTGAAGGAGATCCGCCCGCAGGAGGTCTACAACCTCGCCGCCCAGTCGTTCGTGCAGACCTCCTGGAACCAGCCGGTCTTGACGGGTGAGACCACGGCGCTCGGTGTGACGCGGGTGCTCGACGCCGTTCGCACCGTGGACCCCGAGATCCGCTTCTACCAAGCCAGTTCGTCGGAGATGTTCGGGAAGGTGCAGGAGGTCCCCCAGGTGGAGACCACCCCCTTCTACCCCCGGAGCCCCTATGGCGTGGCCAAGGTCTACGGCCACTGGATCACCGTCAACTACCGGGAGAGCTACGACCTCCACGCATCATCGGGCATCTTGTTCAACCATGAGTCGCCTCGGCGCGGTCTCGAATTCGTGACCCGGAAGGTCACTCACGGTGTCGCCCGGATCGCTGCCGGCATCGACAAGACGCTGTCGCTGGGCAACCTGGACGCCCAGCGCGACTGGGGCTTCGCCCGCGACTACGTACGGGCCATGTGGCTCATGCTCCAGCAGGACCAGCCCGACGACTACGTGGTCGCCACTGGAGAGACCCATTCGGTCAAGGAGCTTGTCGAGCTCTCGTTCGCTGCGGCTGACCTCGACTGGGAGAAGTACGTGCTGATGGACGAGCGGTTCCTTCGCCCGGCCGAGGTCGATCTGCTGGTCGGTGACCCGTCCAAGGCCGAAAAGGTCCTCGGATGGCACCGGGACGTCGATTTCGCTCAGCTGGTCCAGATGATGGTCGAGGCCGACCTGGCCCTGGTGAAGAGCCAGCAGGCCTAACGGTTGTTCGTGGTCGGACCGGCGGCGATCCACGCCGACCTGATCGGCCTGCTGGTCGCCTTCGGCGCCGGGATGCTCTCGTTCTTGTCGCCGTGCGTGCTGCCGCTCGTTCCGGCCTATCTGTCCATGGTCTCGGGGCTGACGGCCGCCGAGCTGGGTGCGCTCCGGCCGGTATCTCCGGCCCCGCTCGCCAGTCCTGTGGGGGTGGGGACTGCAGGTGGCACGGCGACCGATCCAGGGCCGGGACCCGAGGAGCTCCGGCGCCAGCGCAGCCGGCTCCTGCGGGGCATCCTGGCGTTCATCGCCGGGTTCACCGTGGTCTTCACCATCTTGGGCGCCTCGGCATCGTCGATCGGACGCCTTTTCCTCACTCACCAGCACATCCTCGAAGTGGTGTCGGGCGTCCTGATCGTCGTGTTCGGTGCGGTGCTGGTGGCCATGGCCGCCGGCGTCATGCTCCCGATGGCCCTAGCCGGGGAGCGGCGCTTTCTGGTGCGGCCGTCAGTGCTCGGGGCCTGGGCGCCCCCAGTGATGGGCGTGGCCTTCGCCTTCGCCTGGACCCCGTGCATCGGCCCGGTACTCGGAAGCGTGCTGGCACTGGCCGCAGGCACCGGGGGCTCCGCTGCCGGTGGGGTGGCCCTGCTCCTCGCCTACTCCCTCGGGCTGGGGGTTCCTTTCCTGCTCAGCGGCCTGGCCTTCGGGCGGATGACCGACCTGTTGGCCCGGGTGCGGAGCCGTCTGCGCATCGTCGACCTGGTCGGCGGAATCATCCTGGTGGTCTTCGGGCTTCTGCTCCTGACCGGGAACATCGACGTGCTGTCGGCCCACATCTCCACCTGGCTGCGGGACCTGCACCTGGACCGGTTGTCGACGAGCTGACTGCAGCCAGGGGATCCTGGCAGGCAAATCGCTCGCTGATGCCCCGTCTGGCTACGGACCTCCCGCCCCCGTAGCATTGGCGAAGCCCATGGCCTCTGTCGCTCCCCCTCCCTCTGCCGTATCCCTGCGTGGCGCGGTCGCGCTCTCTGGTCGGTTCCCACTCCTGGCCGGGGTAGATCTCGAGGTGGCCGTGGGAGAGACGGTCCTCGTGGAAGGGCCGAACGGGGCCGGAAAGACCAGCCTGCTGCGGGTCTGCGCCGGCCTGATCCCGCTCTCCTCGGGTCGGCTGTCCGTACTCGGACTGGACCCGGTCCGCCGGAGGACTGCGGTTCGCCGACGAGTCGGACTCCTCTCCCATGCCTCCCACCTCTACGACGACCTGACCGTCGAGGAGAACGTCCGGTTCGCCGTCCGGGCATCCGGGGGCGAGGTGGTCCGGATCGCTCCTGCCTGCGCCCGCTGGGGATTGACCGGGCGACTGGCACGGACCTCGGCGTCAAAGCTGTCAGCGGGCCAACGCCGCCGGGTGGCGCTCGCCGTTCTGACGGCCCGGTGGCCAGAGGTGTGGCTGCTCGACGAGCCCCATGCCGGCCTCGACGCCTCGGCTCGGATGCTGCTCGATGAAGCAATCGCCGAGGCCTCCGCCTCTCAGGTGACCATCTTGATCGCCAGTCACGAGTCGGGCACGGTGGAAGGCCTGGCCGATCGGGCAGTGACCGTCACGGGCGGCCGGATCTCGGCGGAACGCCTCCTCGGGGTGCCACCGACGGCCGAAGCCACCACCACGACCGGGGCGGTGGCTCATGTGGCGTGACGCGGCCCTGGTGGCCGGTAAGGACCTGCGTATCGAGGGGCGTTCGCGGGTAGGCCTCTCTCAAGTCGCCCCGTTCGGGATCGTGGCCCTGGTGCTGTTCGCGTTCGCCCTCGGGCCCGACCGCCAGATCATGGCCAAGGGCGCCCCCGGACTCTTCTGGGTGGCGGTCCTGTTCTGCACTGTCCTGGCCGTGCAGCGCAGTGTCTCCGTCGAGTCCGCTGACGGCGCACGCGACGGGCTGCGCCTATCGGGAATCGACCCCGCCGGGCTCTTCCTGGGCAAGTCCATCGCTGTCGCCGCCCAGCTGGTGGTGCTCGAGGCGGTCCTGGCCGTGGGCGTGGTCCTGCTCTACGGCGCACGGATCGAGGTGCCCTGGCTCATCGTGGTGTCCTGCCTGCTCGGCACGGTGGGACTTGCAGCTACCGGCACCCTCTACGGTGCCCTGTCGGCCGGCATCCGTGTCCGCGAGACGCTGCTTCCTCTCCTGCTCCTGCCGATCGTCGCCCCGGTCCTGTTGGCCGGGACCAAGATCTGGCAGGCAGCCATGTCCGGTGGGACGCCCTCGGACGGCACCCAATGGTTGCGTCTTCTGGTGATCTTCGACGCCGTCTACGTTGCTGTCGGCGTGATCCTCTTCGGCCCGATCCAGGAGACCGCATGACCGGTGACGTGACTGCTGCCACGAACGACGGTGCTGGCGCACATCCGCCAGCACCCGCCGCGTCGAATACTTGGGTGACCCCGGTTCCGTCGCAGTCAGCCCGATCCAGGATGACTGAGCATGTCGTCGGCATCCTTGCCGTGGTGGGCACCGCAGCCACCGTCTGGCTGGGGCTGTGGGTGACTCCGCCCGACAAGGTCCAAGGCGATCTGGTCCGCCTCGTCTACCTGCATCCCGGTGTGGCATGGGTGGCCCTGTACCTGGCCTTCGGGATGGCCACGGTATCGAGCATCCTCTATCTGTGGCCAAGGACGCGATCGCTGTTCTGGGACCGGCTGGCCGCCGCCTCGGTGGAGGTGGGCGTGGTGTTCAACGTGTGCACCCTGGTATCCGGGTCCATCTGGGGCAAGCCGACGTGGGGCGTGTGGTGGGCGTGGGACGCACGATTGACGCTGACAGCCGTGCTGCTGGTCCTGTACCTGGGCTACATGGCC
>CAININ010000296.1 GCA_903849265.1 uncultured Acidimicrobiaceae bacterium | reverse complement strand
GTCTACGGAGCACGCAAGATGTGGAAGGCCATGATGCGCGCTGGCCACGACGTGGGCCGAGACCAGGTGGCCAGGCTGATGCGAGAAGCCGGACTTCGAGGGGTTCGACGCTCGAAGAGAGTCCGCACCACCAAGCGCGACGACGCTGCACCGAGATCTCCCGACCTCGTCGAGCGGGACTTCACCGCCACGGCGCCGAACCAGCTCTGGGTCACCGACCTGACCTTCGTGCCCACGTGGGCCGGCGTCGCCTACGTCTGCTTCATCACCGACGCCTTCAGTCGGATGATCGTCGGCTGGAGGGTGGCTGGCCACATGCGCACCGAGATGGTCTTGGACGCCCTCGAGATGGCCCGCTGGCAGCGCGGCACGAGGCTCGAGGATCTGCGGTGTCACTCCGATGCCGGCAGTCAATTCACTTCCATTCGCTATGGCGAGCGATTAGACGAGATCGGGGCTCAACCCTCGATCGGCAGCATCGGAGATTCATATGACAATGCCCTCGCCGAGAGCGTCAACGCCCTCTACAGGACCGAGCTCGTCCGGGGGCCGGGCCGAGGGCCCTGGAAGACGATCGACGACCTCGAGCTCGGAACGCTCAGCTGGGTCCACTGGCATAACACCGAGCGTCTCCACAGCTACCTCGGCGACGTTCCGCCTGCCGAGTTCGAGGCGGCCTACGATGCGATCTCCAGCGGAACCCCGCTGGTTGGAATCACAGCCTGAGAGTCTCCATCAGACCCAGTGCGATTCATGTCTCGCGACATCACAGAGCGGAGGGAGGGGGATTCGAACCCCCGGAGGCTTGCACCTCGCGGCTTTTCAAGAGCCGTGCATTCGTCCGCTCTGCCATCCCTCCCGGATCCGGCAAGGGTAGTCGCCACCGGGCGGGTGGCACGCCCAGCACCGACCAGCCAGCACCGATCAGCCAGGTGCGATCTCGGCCCGCAACCCGTCCAACCACGCACCCGCATCACGCTGGGCCTTGTCGACCTCGGCCCGGATGGCCGGGCCGGCAGCACCCGACGCCGGATACGACCCGAGGAACTTGACCCCAGCCAGTTCTGCGTGAAGGTCGCGCAGGCAGTCGGCCACCATGGCATCGGCCACGTGGCCTTCGAAGTCGATGATGAAGCAGTAGTCGCCGAGCGCCTGCTTGGTCGGCCGCGACTCGAGCTTCGACAAGTTGATGTTCCGGGCGGCAAAGTGACCGAGGATGGAATACAGGCTGCCCGGGTGGTCGGCACTCTGGAAGCAGGCGATGCTCGTCCGGTCATGGCCGGTCGGGGCCGGAATACCCGACCGGGCCACGGTGATGAACCGGGTCTGGTTGTCCGGATGGTCTTCGACCCGCTCGGCCAGGATCTCCAATCCGTAGAGGCTGGCGGCCAGCTTCGGTGCGATGGCTGCGGTCGGGCGCTCGGTAAGGAAAAGGTCGCCCTGGCCGAGGAGCCGAGCCGCGTCCGCGGTGGAGTTCGTGGCCACCAGCTCGGCGTCGGGCAGCTGGCTGGTGAGGAACTTGCGGCACTGGGCCGTCGCCACCGGAATCGAAGCGACCCGTTCCACCTGAGACAAAGCGATGCCCGGGGCGGCCATCAGGTGGAGGTGGATGTCGAGGACGACCTCGCGCTGGATGCGCAGGTCGAAGTCGAAGACCAGGCTGTCGATGATGTCCCGCACCGTGCCCTCGATGGCGTTCTCCAGCGGGATGAAGCCGAGGTCGACCGTTCCTTGGCGCACGGACTCGAGCACATCGACCAACGACCCGAACGGCGTGATGTCCGCACCGGCATAGACCGGCTCGGACAGGAGCGCTTCTTCAGTAAAGGTGCCTTCGGGACCGAGGAAGCCGATCCGCACCGATTGGGCGTCCGACAGCTCCGGAGGTGCGTCGTGGGCCATAGACAGGCAGGATAGTGAACATCATGGACGAACTCGCGCTGCAGCGCCTCCTCGACGACGTCCGCTCGGGGGAGTGCACCCCCGACGACGCGATGCTCCGCCTCCGCCGCCTCCCCTACGCCGACCTGGGATTCGCCAAGGTGGACCACCACCGGTCCCTCCGCCAGGGGCTGCCCGAAGCCGTCTACGGCCAGGGCAAGACGGTGGACCAGTGCACGGCCATCGTGGGCGAGCTGCTCTCGGGCGGCATGTCAGGCGATGGAAGCACCGGCGACGGAGGCTCCGGGGCACCGGTGATCCTGACCCGGGCTGACGAGGCGCAAGCCGCCCGGGCGATGGAAGACCATCCGGGAGGAACGCGGACGGTCACCGGCCGTGCCACAGGGGCCGACCAGGTGCGAGGCGAACTGTCGACGATCGTCTGGCGCCCAGCCGCCGCTCGGGTTGCCCGCACCTTGGTGATCACGGCGGGCACCTCGGACCTGCCGGTGGCTAGGGAGTGCGAAGCGACCTTGGTGGCGCTCGGACTCCGGCCCACGCTGCTGGCCGACTGCGGGGTGGCCGGAGTGCACCGGCTGCTGGCGTCGGCTGACGAGTTGGCCGAGACGGACGCCATCGTGGTGGTGGCCGGCATGGAGGGAGCACTGGCCAGTCTGGTCGGCGGCATCACCCCGGCACCGGTGGTGGCCGTGCCCACCAGCACCGGCTACGGCGCCGCACTCGAGGGGGTGACGGCGCTGCTCGCCATGCACGCCTCCTGCGCCGCCGGCATCACCGTGGTCGGCATCGACAACGGCTTCGGTGCGGCGTGTGCGCTGGCTCGGATGCTCCCATGAGTCGGTTGCCGACAGCTACCAACAACCCAGTTCAGGGTGCTCGCACGGTGGCCTGGTTCCACTGCTTCGCCGGGATCGCCGGGGACATGGCGCTTGGCAGCCTGATCGACGCTGGTGCCGATCTGGACGAGGTAGTGGCGCTGCTGAAGCGCCTGCCGTTTGGCGGATGGGGGCTCGACGTCGAGCCGGTCCTGCGGGGCGGGATCGCCGCGAGCAGGGCCATCGTGACCGTCCATGACCACGTCGTGGTGCGCACCCATGCCCACATCGTCGGAATGGTGGAAGAGGCGCGTCTGCCCGAACGGGTGGCGGCCCGGGCGTTGGCCACGTTCGCTGTGCTGGCTGAGGTGGAAGCCGGTCTCCACCGACGCCCCGTCGACCAGGTCCACTTCCACGAGGTCGGCGGCCACGACACGATCATCGACGTGGTCGGCACGGCAGCAGCGCTCGAACTGCTGGGGGTCGACGAGGTGCGAGCCAGCGCCGTGGCCACCGGGACCGGAATGGTGCGGGCGGCCCATGGGATGCTGCCCAACCCGGCGCCTGCTGTGGTCGGCCTGCTGCGCGGCGTGCCGACCTGGGGACGCGATATTCCGGTCGAGCTCACCACCCCCACGGGGGCAGCGCTGTTGGCCGCGCTGTCGTCTGGGTTCGGTCCGATGCCGGCCATGGAGGTGCTCGCCCAAGGGTTCGGTGCCGGAACCAGAGAGCTCGACGAGCTGCCCAACTGCACTCAAGTCGTCATCGGCACTCGGACGGCCATGGCCATGGCGACGGCCACGGCGACGGCCACGGCAGGTGATCCGGACGCCGACGCCGGACAGCCGGTAGCTGTACTCGAAGCCACTGTCGACGACGTCACCGGCGAGCAGTTGGCCCACACCGTGTCGGCGTTGCTCGAGTCGGGGGCACATGACGCATGGCTGTCGCAGGTGGTGATGAAGAAGGGGCGGCCCGGCTACGTCGTCCACGTCCTGTGCGACCCGGTGCGAGTGCCGGCGCTGCGCTCGGTGCTCCGTTCTGAGACCGGAACCCTCGGGGTCCGGCTGACCATGGCGGAGCGCTGGACGGCGGCGCGCTCGTTCGGATCGGTGGTCGTCGAGGGACACGAGATCCGGGTCAAGGTGAGCGCAGATCGGGTCAAGGCAGAGCACGACGATGTAGCCGCAGCCGCCCGGCGGACCGGGTTGCCGCTCCGACAGTTGGCGCTGCAGGCGGAGGCGGCATGGTCGGCCGACCATGGCACAGCCGGGAGCATCGCAGACGACGGCCTTCCTCGCGAAACGGATGACGACGGAGACGACACCCCCGCCTAAGGGCGCCGTTCAGCCTGATCGCCGGATGTGTCGAGGGACGACTGGCGGGTCGGCTGGCGCGATCCACCGCCACCGGCTTCCGGGATCTCCACCAGCGTCGGTGGCGTCCCCCCGTTCGAGCAGGTGCCCGTGGTAGGTCTTCAGGTAGTGGTGCCAGTGGCAGAGCCGGGCCAGGTTGGCGAGGCTCGTCTCTCCTCCGTCGGCAAAGGTCCGGATGTGGTCGATCTCCAGGCGGTCCCGGGTATCGCACCCGGGCACCACGCATTCGGGGTCTCGCTCGATCAGGGCCCGCCGGAGCGCCACCGGGATGGAGCGGCTGGCCCGGGCGACCGTGGTGACGTCGACGCCGTCGGTCACCAGCACATTGAGGATGGAGTCGACGGCCAGGCGCCGGGCGACGTCTACCGGGATCGGTCCGATGCCCGGGATCTCACAGAGTTCGTCCCCTTCCACATGGCCCCGTAGGAGCGCGGCGTGGTCGACGCGGACATGGATCACCGAGGTCGGTCCGTCTCCGGTTCCCTCGCTGACCGGGTCCCGTGGCTGTCTGGTTGATCCGGGATCGCCGCCACGGTCACCGCGGGCCGAAAGTGCCAGGGAGCGCCCACTGGCCAGGCCCACCAGTGCATCGGCCGCCAGGGCCTTCGCAGACTCGTCCAGACCGGCGCGCCGTGCTTCGCCTCCTAGTCGAGCGGCCTCGGCAGTCACCGAGGCGAGCAGCCGTGCTCCTTCATCGGGAGTCAGCCGGGCATCGAACCGCACCGCACCGCTGTCCTCGACCCAGTTGCGCAGATAGCGGCCCTTTCGGATGGCCTCGTAGGAGGAAGCGGGGTCCTGACCTGCAGCCCGGACCCGCTTGCACCGGAGCTTGAGCACGCTGAGGGGCTGCTGGCCAGCGGCATCGACAAGGGACTGCTCGGCATCGGGTTGCAGGATGGCGGCCCCGGCGATCTCCTTGACTTGGGTTTCGGACAGGAGGCCTTGGCGGACTGCCTCGTCCGTGGCGGGCAGGGACCCGAGGTGTCGGGCGGTCTCGAGTGCGCTGATAGCGGGCCCGATGCCGGTGCCGGTGGCCTCGGCGATGTGGGCTGCGGCGGAACGGTGCCCGGACCGGCGCCAGACGTTGGAGGACTCGACCCGACGCGCCGCCAGGAGCTTTCCGGCTGATGCCAGCCGCTCCACCTCGGCGAACGCCGCGAGGAGCCGGGCGGCATCGGGGCCGCTCAGGCGCTCGGGGTCGAGCTCGGCGAGCGAGGAGCGCAGCTGGTCGGTGACCGTGGCGAGGTGGTCGAGGAGCATTCGCAGATGGTTGCAGGGGGGTGTAACGCAAGGAAGAACGCCCTGACCACCGCAGCGCCGTGCTGGCGAGTACCGTCTGGCCAACGGCTCGGGCCACCGCGGTGGCCCTGGGCTGGTCCGAACCGAAAGGAACTCTTCGATATGACTCGCGCCCGCACCTGGACTCTCGTGCTCCTGACCGCCTCCAGCCTCGGCCTTGCCGCCTGCGGCAGCTCGTCGTCGAGTTCGACCACCACGACGTCTGCTGCTGTCTCACCGACCACGACTCCTGTGGCGGCCGGCCCCATCGCCACGATCTCCGACCCCTCTCCGGCCGGCACGATCAGTACTGAGCCGACCATCACGATCCCACCTGGCGCACCTCCGACCCAGCTCGAGTCGAAGGACCTCATCGTGGGGACCGGGCCTGCCGTCAAGGCAGGCGACAAGGCGACCGTGCAGTACATCGGGTCGGCCTACTCGTCGGGCAAGGTCTTCGACTCGTCGTGGAGCCGGAACCAGACGTTCCCCTTCGTCCTCGGACAGGGCCAGGTCATCGCCGGGTGGGATCAGGGCGTCGTCGGCATGCAGGTCGGCGGCCGCCGCGAGCTGATCATCCCCGCCAGCCTCGGCTACGGGGCGCAGTCCCCTGGCTCCGGCATCGCCGCCAACGACACGCTGGTCTTCATCGTCGATCTCGTCAAGATCAACTAAGTCTCCGGTGGGCATCACTGCGGTCCAGGTGTTCCCCTTGCCGGCGGCCGACTAGGACCGCTCGGGTGACTTCTCCGTCGATGTGCTCGGGTTCGAACTGGTGAACGACCAAGCCATGGGGCCCGGGATGCGCTGGGTGTAGGTCCGCCCCCCCGGGCGGCTACCTCGATCACCCCGGTGACCTGGTTCGAGTCGATGACACCGGGCTCGGTCAAGGGGACCGTGCTCGAGACGGACGACCTCGACGAAGAGGTCGCCCGGCTCCGCTCGCTGGGCGTGGAGATCGCTGGCGACGTGCAGGACGCACCCTGGGGGCGGTTCGCTACCTTCGACGACCCCGACGGAAACGGCCTCGTGCTCCAGCAGACCACACAGCAGACCGCACAGCAGACCGCACGGCAGACTGCACAGCTGACCGCAACGGGCTCACCCCGGTACCGTGGCCCGATGGACAGCCACGACTGGGACGAGCGCTACCAAGGGACCGACCTGGTGTGGACGGCGACGCCCAATCAGTTCCTGGTGTCCGAGGTGGAGGGGCTCACCCCCGGCACGGCGGTGGACCTGGCCTGCGGGGAGGGCCGCAACTCCGTGTGGTTGGCCGAGCAGGGATGGGCCGTGACCGGCGTCGACTTCTCGGCCGTCGGTCTGGCCAAGGGCGCCAAGTTGGCCGAGGCCCGGGGTGTCGACGTGACCTGGGTGGAAGCGTCGGTAGCCGACTGGGTCGCCCCTCTAGGCGGCGTCGACCTGGTGGTCGTCTGCTACCTGCAGCTACCCGAACCGCAGCGGACGGCAGCCCTGACCAAGGCAGCCGACGCCGTGGCACCCGGGGGCATGCTCCTCGTGATCGCCCACGACAAGGACAACCTCATCAGAGGAGTCGGTGGCCCGCAGGACCCGGCCGCGCTCTACGCAGCACCAGAGGTCGTCGACGTGGCGGTGGCCGCAGGCCTGCATGTCGACCGGGCCGGACAGGTGCTCCGTTCCGTAGTGACCGATGCCGGCACCCGAGAGGCCGTCGACACGTTGGTGAGGGCCTCTCGGATGACGGGGCGACCGGGCGAACTGAAATAGCCGGCGCCGATGCGGTGTTGGACTGCAGACAGAGCTCGGAAGGGAGCGCATGATGGCAACAGTAGAACTGACCAAGGACAATTTTGCTGAGGTGGTGTCGACCAATGACACCGTCCTGGTCGACTTCTGGGCGTCATGGTGCGGTCCGTGCCGCACGTTCGGCCCCATCTTCGAGGCGGCGTCCGACGCCCACCCGGATCTGGTGTTCGGCAAGATCGACACCGAGGCGCAGCAGGAGCTGGCTGGCTCGTTCGGGATCCAGTCGATCCCCACGCTGATGATCTTGCGCGATCAGGTGATCATCTTCAGCCAGCCCGGAGCCCTGCCCGGTGACGCCCTCGAGGACCTGATCGCTCAGGCGGTCAACCTCGACATGGAAGAGGTCCACCGAGAGGTCGCTGCCGGCCAGCCGGAGGCCTGACCTCGGCTGGCCGGAGCCGGCCCTGCGGGCACGCGCTGACCAGGAATCGCTCAGTTCAACGTGCCCGTCCGGGCTCGTCTGTTCCCCTCAGTCGGGGACGCCCCGGTAGGTGGCGCTACCGAACCCGAGGATCGGGGCGAAGATGACCCCCAGCAAGGCCAGTCCGATACCGAAGCCGGTGCCCTTGGCGAATTTGATGGAGACGTCGATGCAGACGAGGATCGCGATGACGAAGTTGACGATCGGAATGAAGAACAGGATCACCCACCACCCCGGACGACCGGCCACCTTGCAGAGCAGGTAGATGTTGTAGATGGGGATGAGGGCGCCCCAGCCGGGCTTGCCGGCCTTGGACAGGATCATCCACCAGCCGGCGATCTCCAGGACGATCACAGCGATGTAGATCAATGTGACGAGCAGCCCACCAGACGAGCTGGCTGCGAACAAGTGGGACATGGATGCCTCCCGGGTCGGGTGCGGGAGCGTTCCCGCTGACGTCCAAGATAGAAGGCGACCGGCGGGAAACGGGGGACCGGCTCAGTCCGGAGTGGTCGCCTCGTTCGGGCGGATGCGTGCCGTCACGTGCCGTTCACCCACATGCACGAGCCAGGCGAACGCAGTGATCAGGACGGCTCCGGCCAGCACCGGGAACACCATGAACCTCGCCGCCTGATCGGCTGGCACGATGACCACGATGAGCGCCGTGGCCGCCCCCGGCGGATGGATGGCGTGGGCGATCCGCATGAGTACGAGTGCGAGGGCCACTGCGCACCCGGCCACTACGGCAGGGTGGTTGCCGAGCAGCGTCACGCAGATGAATCCGGCCAGGGCACCGAGGAACTGCCCGGCGATCACGTTCCACGACCGAGCGATGTCGAGTCCCGGGAGAGAGAAGAGGAGCAGGGCCGAGGAGGCCAGCGAGGCCACGAGGAGGGGGAGGTGGTTCGGGCTCGTCCGCTGGTTCAGGTAGACCATGGCCGCGATCGACACGCCGAGGGCGACGGTGTCGACTACGGAGATGGAAAGAAATCCCTCGTGCACCGGAGCGATCAGGCGAGCCGCGATCGAACTCGCCCCCGGCTCGGTGCTCTCGTCGCCTGACGGCTCCCCGTCGTTCGGGGTACGCACCGGTCGGGACTCCATCGGCCCAGGATACGAGGACGGCACTGGGTGGGTGGACCCGACGCTCCGCTGGGTCTTCAGGCGACCTGGATCGACCGTTTGGCGAGGCCGAACTGGAATCCTTCGATCGTCGTCTCAACGGGCCCGCCTGGCGTGGTTGCCGCTCCCAAGGTGACGAAAAGCGGGACGAAGTGTTCGACAGTGGGGTGGGCATACGGCATCCCCGGTGCGTGGTCCAGGTAGCCGGAAAGCGCATCGAGGTCCCCGGCGGCGAGCGCCTCGGCGGCCCAGTGGTCGAACTCGGTTGACCACGAAGGCGCCACGTTGTCGACGAACGCCGCGCGGTCGAGGAACGGAAGCCCGTGCGTCATGAAGCCCGAGCCGATGATGAGCACGCCCTCGTCGCGCAACGGGCGGAGCCTGCGCCCGAGGGCGAGCAGGCGGGCCGGATCGTGCGTGGGGATGGAGAGCTGCAAAACCGGTATGTCGCCATAGGGGTACATGACCTTGAGGGGCACCCACGCCCCGTGGTCCAGCCCGCGGGCTGCGTCCTGGTGGACGGGCTCGTCATCGGACATCAGGGCTGTGATCTGTCCGGCCAGGGTGGTGGCGTCCGGCGTCGGATAGATGAAGGTGAAGTACCGCTCGGCAAATCCGCCGAAGTCATAGACGAGCGGAACCGAGGCCCCGGTGGCCGACATGCGGAGCGGCGCGTGCTCCCAGTGGGCGCTGATCATCAGGACAGCACGCGGCTTGGGGAGCGCCTGCGACCAGGCGAAGAGCTCGTCGATCCACAGCGGGTCGTCGAACAACGGTGGGGCGCCATGGCCGAGGAAGAGGGCTGGCATCGGACCCGACTCCGGGGTCCACAGCTCCTGGGTGTGGCTGGAGGGTGCGGTGTCGGCCAAGAAGGTGTCGAACGCCGCCCCGGGATGGGGAGCCAACATCGGTGAGCTCATGGAACGACCGTCCTCTCCGTCGACCCGGTGGATCCGAGGGTAACTATTTGTGTCCGCAACTAAAACTCTACCTCATGGTGACCATCGGCCGTGCAGTTGACCCGCCGAACAGTGGAGAACCGCCTCCGGACGGCCCTACCCTCTGGCTATGAGCGCTCCCCTCCTCGGACTCCGCACGGTCATCTACCCGGCACCGGACCTGGACGCCAGCAAGGCATGGTGGACGAGCTTCCTGGGAGCGGAGCCCTACTTCGACCAGCCGTTCTACGTCGGCTTCGCCGTCGGCGGCTACGAGCTCGGGCTGCTGCCAGATGCTGACCCGGACGAAGGGGCCCAGGCCTACTGGGGCGTGGCCGACGTGCCGTCCGCGGTAGTCGACGCGTTGGGTAGGGGATGCACGGTGCACACGCCTGTGTCCGAAGTGGGCGAAGGGATCGTCACCGCTGTCGTGACGGCTCCCGACGGGACCATCATCGGGTTCATCGACAACCCGAACTTCACCGCCAGCTGATCTCGCGCTCGGGCCGACGCGGTCAGTATCTGCATGGACGATCTCCCATGCGGCCCCTTTAGAATTTGGTCATGGATCTCGAACGCGCCCTCGTCTTTGCCGCCGAGCACCGCAACACGCTGCTGACCACCCTGCGAGCCGATGGCCGCCCGCAGCAGTCGGTGGTCTTCTACCTCCTCGACGGCAACCGGTTCACGATCTCGGTGACCGACAACCGGGCCAAGGTGAAGAACCTGCGACGGGACCCTCGGGCCGCTCTCTATGTGGCAAGCGACAACGTCTTCGTCTGGGCCGGCTTCGACGGGACGGTTGAGCTGTCCGAGGTGGCCGCATCCCCGGACGATGCCGTGGTCGACCAGCTCGTCGAGTACTACCGACGTGGAAACGGCGAGCACGAGGACTGGGCTGCCTACCGCCAGGCGATGGTGGACGATCAGCGTCTCGTCGCCACCTTCGTCGCCACCTCGGCCACCGGCATGCTTCCCGACTGATCGGCTGACCTGGGCACCGGTTTTTTGCGTGCAGGCGATGCACGCCAATGGACAGAATGGTGGCTCGAACCAACGAGATCGGAGCAGCCGATGAGCCGAGTGAGCACCTACCTGAACTTCATGGGGAACACCGAAGAGGCATTCGCCTTCTACTCATCGGTGTTCGGTACCGAGTACAGCGTCCCGATCATGCGGTTCGGCGACATGCC
>CAININ010000295.1 GCA_903849265.1 uncultured Acidimicrobiaceae bacterium | reverse complement strand
GTGCCGCAGGGCTCGCTCCTCGGCGGTCACGCTTGCCGTCGTCGCGTGTGCCGCAGTGGCGTGTTCCCGAGTCGAGCTGGGGGTCCACTGGACGACGGACGTGGTGGCCGGATGCCTGGTGGCGTTGGCGTGGTTGGCAGCGGTCGCCGGGTTGGTAGCAACAGCCGTGCCTCTCACCGTTCCCAGGCCTCCAGCAGACCGTCAGGAACGCACTGGCTCACCACCCGGCTCACCACCTGGATCGACGATCGGCATGCGATAGTGAACGCGTGCCGGTCATCGTCCATCTTTCGGACATCCATTTCGGTGCCCACCGCGCAGAGCTCGCCGAGTCGCTCTTGGCTGACATCGCGAGCACCAGTCCTGACCTCATCGTCATCTCTGGCGATCTGACCCAACGCGCACGCCGCCGCCAGTTCGAACAGGCTCGGGCGTTCATCGACCGCATGGCGGCACCCGTGCTCACGGTGGTCGGCAACCACGACCTGCCGCTCATCAACCTGCCTCGACGGTTCTTGTCCGAGACGCGGCGCTACCAGCGCCACATCACCCAGGACCTGGATCCGGTAATCGCGCTCCCGGGGCTGGTGGCGGTAGGGCTCGACACCATGCCCTCCTGGCGATGGAAGGCCGGTCACGTGTCCCCACGACAGGTGTCGATCGTCCAGAATGCGTTCAGAGGTGCGCCTCTAGAGGCGTGGCGGCTGTTGGTCACCCATCATCCGGTGCTGCCCGCCCATCTGGCCGGTCTCGTCGGGCGCGACCAGCTCGTCAGCGCCTGTGCCGAAGCCGGCGTAGCCGTCCTGTTGTCCGGACACACCCATACGCCGTCGGCCGGCGTGGTGGACCTCCATGCGCCTGGCGTCCACCGTCGAGCACTCGCCCTCGTCACCGGCACTGCCATCAGTACTCGCACCCGAGGGGCGGCGAACGCCTACGAGGTGATCCAGATGGAGGGGTCGATGTCGGAAGGCGGGCGGATCACCGTGGAGATCCGAGAGCCGACATCCACGGGCTGGTCGGAGAGGCGCAAGTCCCACTTCAGGTACACCTCGAGCGGAGTGATGGCCGAGCCCGAGCCGGGCTGATCGATACCTCGGCTCGTCAATCTCGGGTCGAGACTCTCGCGTGTCATGACCAAGGACCCTTGCCAAAATGCCCGCCCCGGCTGACGATGCCAGTAGGGCCGCTATCGACCAGGGCTGGCAACCGTCGGATGGGCGGCGCGGCAGGAACAGGAGGTTGTGGAATGGGCGTCTTCCTCGTCATCGGCGTGATGTTGTACTCGGCCGGAATGTGCATGCTCATCCGTCGTGGTGGCAATCGGCTGGGCCGCAACCGGCACCAGAAGGGCGAATTGAGTTACTCGGCGATCCCCGTGGTCATTCCCGATCGGGTCCCGATCGAGTGGGTCGACGCCTATCGGACGGAACAAGGCGGCTGAGCCCCAAGGGGTCGGTGTGATGAGGAGTCGCCTCGTGAGACGGGGCCGGCCTTGTCAGATGTCGCGCACGAACCGGAACTTCATCAGTGCCCACAAGGCAGCGAACCCGTCCCGCCAGGTGATCTTCTTTCCTTCGTCCGGCTCACGCCCGGCATAGGAGATCGGCACCTCGTAGACGCGGTAGCCGCGTCGAAGCACTTTGGCCGTGATCTCCGGTTCGAAGTCGAACCGGTTCGAGACGATGGTGATGCCATCGAGCACGCGGCGGTCGAACAGCTTGTAGCACGTCTCCATGTCCGACAACGTCGAGGCATAGAGCACGTTTGTCACCAGGCAGAGGAAGCGGTTGCCGATCCAATGGAGGAGCAGCATGTTCTTGCGTTCGCCGGTGAAGCGGCTCCCGTAGACGATGAAGGCCTTATGGCTGAGGATCGGATCGAGCAGCTTGGGCCAGTCGTTCGGATCGTATTCGAGGTCGGCGTCCTGGACGAGCACGAGGTCCCCACTGGCGTACCCGAGGCCGGTGCGAATGGCCGCCCCTTTGCCCTGGTTGCGATCGTGGACCACGACACGGACCGTGGAATCGACCAGAGCGCTCAGTACCTTGTCAGTGCCGTCAGTGGACCCGTCATCCACCACGACCACCTCTACGTCGAGGGGCACCTCGACCTCGCGGACCCTGCGAACGATCTCCGCCACGGTCGACCGCTCGTTGTACACAGGAATGATGACCGTGAGCGAGCGGTAGTCCTTCTTCTCCAACCGCGGAGCCCTCATGCACCACCTCCGAGATTCCGCTCGATGGGTGCCGCCGGTGAGTCGGCACGGAGGATGCTGTGGGTCCTGATCGAAGGCATGGAGAAGGATCGATTCCGTCGGGTCGCGGTCGGAGCTACCGCTGCGAGTTGTACGACCATAGTGCTCGATACATTTGACGCCGCAGCCCGATGGGCGGGGATTCGCCTACAGCCCGGTCGGTCCCGTTCACTCCCAGTGATGGTGCCCATCGTCCGACGGCTCTGGTGGGCCGACCCCGAAGCGCCTGCGCACCTCCGCCAGCGGCAACGGTGCGAGCGCCAAATGGTCGACGAGGGAGAAGTCGGCGGTGCACCGCCCCCCTCGGTCCATCTCCCGTCCGAGCAGCTCTGCCGCCCCGACGTCCGCCAGGGTCCGCTCCTCGGCCTCGAACGTCCGGGGACTGCCGAACCCGGCCTCGTGGGCGACGAGCGAGGCCAGCAGCGCCGACCGGTTGACGGGGTTGTCATCCATTGCCATCTGAAACGCGCTGAGGGCGACCTCTCCGGCCGCCGTCGGCTCGATGCCGGCGATCACGTGCGTCATGTCGTGTCCTACGAAGAAGTGATTCATGTCCGACGCCTCCTCGCCGGGCAGCGGAAGCCCATGGCGGCGATAGAAGGCCAGATAGGCCTGTCCGAGGCTGTCCTGGTCGAGGTCTGCGAATGCCCCAACCGCACGGGCCAGGCCCGGCTCCGCACCGGTTGCATCGCTGCCGCCGAGTGCGCGGGTCACGACCCCTGGCTCCTCGCGCTCGGCGAGGTTGCCCTTCAAGAACCGGGAGTAGTCGGCCCCCGCCCGATCGCGCCCGCGTTCGACGAACGTTCGGAAGAGCGCCAAATCCGGGCCGTCGATTCCGAGGGCATCGGAGTACCGTTCGACCGAAGCCACCTGCGCTGCGCTCAACGGATGCCGGCATGCTTCGAGCATCACCATGACCTCATGGAATCGGCGCCGGTCTACGGGATCGGAGACGGCGTTCACCAAGGCCTCGGGTCCGAGCGGTGCCACCTGCGTGAGGTCAGTCGACTGGTACCGCCAGACGTGGGAAGCCACGGAGCCGAGCACGGCTAACTGCTCACCAGTCGGCCCCTCGTCGACATCGATGGCACCGAGCAGCCCGGCGATGACGGGCTCAACAGCGCCCGGACTCAAGGAGAGGCTCATAGACAAAGACTATTTCGCCTCCGCTGCGTCCCCGACCTACCGCCCTACCGCCCTGCCGCCGGGAGCAACGGGGCGGGCTTCGTCGTTCCGCAGGTGTGCAGCGCGGCTGCATCGGACGCGGCGATCCATTCCGCTCCTAGTGCCGTCTCATGGGTCCGGTCGGCCTGCAGGTATCCACTGAACGGTCCGGGACCCAGCGAGTGCACGAATGCGTTCCAGTCCACCACCTTGTACCGGCGAGGGTCGGCTGCGGCCAGAAGGCGCATCCGCTCGTTGAGGGCTGCGGCCACATCACCACCACCCCGGACGTCCGCCGAGGAGTTGACGGTGGTGAGGACGACACAACGGACGGAGGCCGTCGTCGCCAGGAGCCGGTCGAGGCTCGCCAGGGCTCGTGTGCTCGCGACTCCCTGGATGGCATCGTTGGTGCCCAGTTCGATGACTGCGGCCGAGGTCGGGCCGTTGTCCTGCAGGTCGGATCCGACCAGGCCGACCATCTGGTCGATCCGCACTCCCACCCGGAACACATAGCCGACGTCGTAGACAGGATCGAGGGTGCGTCCGATGGCGGGCCGGGCCAGCAAGGTGATCGAGTTACCGATCATGACGACCCGAGGGCGACTCGATCCTGTGGAGCAACTCGTCGCCGTCAATGCCAAGACGATGACTGACGCGACCATCCCGTTCCTCCGTCGTCCGGCCACGGCGTCCCTTCTCGTGCTCCGCCAAGTGCACATGAACCAGCATCGCAGGTACGCGTGGCCAAGTCAGGTCGCAGATCGACCCCCAGCAACCTCCGCAGCCAGGAGCAATCGGCCCTCTGTCAGCCCTGCCCCTGCCCTTGGGTCAGATAGACCTTGCGCAGCCGTTCGGTGATGATCCATGTGGTCACCGCCCCTGCCTGCAGCCGGACCACGTCGCCGGCCGTCACCACCACATCGGGTGACCCATCGACCTTGATAGTGGCTCGTCCGGAGAGAACCACGAAGATCTCGTCAACCTCGACGTCACGGACGGTGCCTGGGTCGATCTCCCATATGCCGACCTCCCCCATGGCGGTCGTCTCGAGTTCGACCCATCGGGTGGTGCCGTCCGGGTCATCGACCAGAGCGACGTCGAGGCCACCGATGACCGCTACCGGCCAGTCAGCCCAGAGCGGTCCGGTCATCAGCCGACGACGACCCCGTACATGTCGTGCAGGGGAAAGCTCAGCAGTTCCAGCCGTTCGCCGTCGGGCCCCGGAAAGTAGGCCGAGTTCTCGTGGCCGAGGTGGACTTCGATGCCGGCCGCCTGCACCTTGGCCACCAGCCGATCGAACTGCTCCGGGGTGACGCTGATGGCGATGTGGTGCACCCCGCCCAGTACCTCGGCGTACGGGCCGACATCGAGGCCGGGAAAGTCGAAGTAGGCGAGGTAGTTGCCGTTGCCGATGTCGAAGAAGAAGTGGGTCGACCCCCGGTAGTCCCGGTTCTCGAACAGTTCGACGAGAGGGAATTCGAGCAGGTCCTGATAGAAGGCGATCGTGCGCTCGACGTCGCTCGAGATCAGCGCGAAGTGATGCAAGCCACGGGCGGACGACGGGGGTCGCTCATCGATCGGCCGCAGGTACGTTTGGCGCAGCCGGTCCCACTCATCGAGGCGATCGACGTCGCTGCCGTGCTCGGTCATCCGTCCGTTCCTTTCTGGCACGCCGCACAACGACCGAGGATGGCGAAGTGTCGAGTGTCGATTTCGAATCCGTACCGGCTGCGGGCCGCTTCCGCGAGCGAGGTAAAGAGCTCATCCGGGGCTTCTACGGCCGCGCCGCAGTCCTGGCAGACGAAGTGACAGTGGGCACCGGCCGCCAGATGGTAGGTGGCAGGTCCGTGGCCGAGGTGCGAGTGAACGATGACGCCTAGCTTCTCGAGTTCGTCGAGGTTCCGGTAGACGGTGGAGAGGGCCACATCCGGCGCCTGTGCCTGCACCGTCTCGGCCAGTTCTTCGGCCGTCCGGTGCCCGGGTCCGTCGAACAGCGCCTCGAGGAGGAGCCGCCGCGAGCTCGTAACCCGCCCGCCGTGCTCACGCACCAGGGCCAGCACGTCTTCAACGGTGTGGACCTCATGGGGATGGTCGTGGACGGGAACGGACCTACTCACAGTGACTTCACCGTAGGGCCGCCCTGACGGCCTCGCAACGCATCACTGGCGACCATGTTCGAATGGTGCATCGGCGAACGCCCCGATGACCTCGTCCCGCCAGGTCCGCAGCGCCGGCGACCGGTCCGAACCCGTGTGCCCCATCCTCACCAGGACCAGGTCGAGCGCCGGGCAGATATCGATGAATTGGCCGTCGTGCCCCGAGGCCCAGAACGTGCCGAGGGGGTCGTCCCGAGTCCACCAGTGCGCCCCGTACAGGTGCCCGTCGTCGGGGTCGACCGACTTCGGGGTCCGGCCGGCGTCCACCCATCCTTCGGGAAGGAGGCGCCGTCCCTCCCACATGCCGTCACGGAGGTACAGCAGCCCGAACCGGGCATAGTCCCGAGCCGAGGCGTACACGTACGAACCGGCTACCCAGGTGCCGGCGTCATCGAACTCTGCCCGTGCCGTTGTCATGCCCAACGGGCCGAACAGCCGCTCGGCCAAAAAGGCGGCATACGGTGCCCCCGGTCCGAGCTCGCGGGCCACGATGCCGGACAGCACCATGCTCGTGCCTGTCGAATAGTTGAAGCGGCTACCCGGAAATGCAGCAAGCGACCGATCCGCGGCATATCCGGCCATGTCGGCCTGGCCGGTGCCGTAGAGCATCTGCAGCACATCTGAGGTCTCGGGGTCCTCGTACTCCTCAAGAAAATCGAGACCGTCACGCATGGCCAGCAGGTCGGTGATGGCGATCGCCCCCCGGGGGTCGCCCGGCGCCTGCCACTCAGGAACCGGCGCAGGAGCCTCCGGATCAAGCCTGCCGTCCCCCGCCAGCATGCCGACCACGGCATGCAGCATGGACTTCGCCATCGACCACGACAAGAGCGGCGACTCGCGCTGCACCGGCTTGCCAGGGCCCTCCCACTGGGGCAGCGCCCCGCCGTAGCGTTCGTAGACGAGGCGCCCGCTCTGTACGGCTACGACCGCGAACGTGTCGTGCAGCGGCCCGTCTGGGTCGAACGCTGCGTCCATGAGCCGGCTGAGCTCCACGCCCGGGGCCAAGTCCCCCATCGACCACTCGGCGGCCGGCCAGTCCACACCCGCCGGTTGAGCGGGAAGGGGGACCAGCGGATCATCGGCGGGCAGAGAGGCAGGCAAGGGGCCAGCATCGCGCAGGAGGACCGTCCCGTCTCGATCCCTGGTCCACGCCCGGCGCAGACAGCCTAGGATTCGGTCCGTCCGAGCACCACGTCGCCCGCAGGCGATGCGGTCGGTCGGGGCCGGTCGTAGATCGCACACCTCACACCTCACGAACAAGGGAGTCACCATGGAGATGGAGTACCGACGTCTAGGCGGAACCGGGCTCAAGGTCAGCGCCCTGTCCTTCGGTTCGTGGGTGACGTTCGGGCCCCAGTTGGCCGGAAACCTGGCCGAGGACTGCCTGTCTGCGGCCTACGACGCCGGTGTCAACTTCTTCGATAACGGCGAGGCCTATGCCGGAGGCGAGTCGGAGACCATCATGGGCGACGCCATCCGTACGCTCGGCTGGGCCCGGCACTCCTATGTGATCTCCACCAAGCTCTTCTGGGGCCTCCACAAGGGGGTCAACATGCAGAACACCCTCAACCGCAAGTACCTCATGCAGGCCATCGATGGGTCCCTCGAGCGGCTCGGCCTCGACTTCGTCGACCTCGTCTACTGCCACCGTTCGGATGCCGAAACCCCGATCGAAGAGACGGTCCAGGCCATGTCCGACATGATCACCGCCGGCAAGGCCCTCTACTGGGGCACCTCTGAGTGGTCCGCCGAGGACATCCGCACGGCCTGGGACATCGCCGACCGCCACCACCTCCACAAGCCGGTGGTCGAGCAGCCGCAGTACAACCTGTTGTGGAGGGACCGTGTCGAGCAGGAGTACGCCCCGCTGTACGACGGGATCGGCCTCGGGCTCACCACGTGGAGCCCGCTCGCCTCGGGTCTGTTGACCGGTAAGTACCTCGACGGGGTGCCCGAAGGCTCGCGGGCCACGCTCCCCGGCTATGAGTGGCTGCGCAATCTGCTGACCGACGCCGACCGCAACCAGACCGTGGCCGGACTGCAGGGCATCGCCGACGACCTCGGCTGCACGTTGGCCCAGCTGTCGATC
>CAININ010000294.1 GCA_903849265.1 uncultured Acidimicrobiaceae bacterium | reverse complement strand
TGGAAGGTGGCCGACGGGTACTGCTCGACGTACTCGGCGATCCGGCCGCGGCGTTGGTTCTTGAGCACCTTGACCCACTCCATCTTGTCGGCGTTGATGCCCTCGGGGTCGTGCACGAATCCGTCCGAGTCCGAAAGGGTGACGACCCGGGAGCCCAGGTGTATCAGTTTGTCGGCAGTGGACTGGGCCACGTTTCCACTGCCCGACACCAGGCAGGTCTTGCCCTCGAGCCCGTCGCCCCGTGCTGCCAGCATCTCGCTGGCGAAGTAGACGACGCCGTAGCCGGTGGCCTCGAGGCGGATCTGGGAGCCTCCCCAGTTGGTGCCCTTACCGGTGATCGCCCCGGCGAAGCGCTTAGCGATCCGCTTGTACTGACCGAAGAGATACCCGATCTCTCGCAACCCCACACCGATGTCCCCGGCCGGGACGTCGGTGAACTCGCCGATGTAGGGGTAGAGCTCGGTCATGAACGACTGGCAGAAGCGGCGGATCTCCGATTCACTCCTTCCCCTGGGGTCGAAGTCCGACCCGCCCTTGGCCCCTCCCATGGGCAAGGTGGTCAGCGAGTTCTTCAGCGTCTGTTCGAACGCCAGGAACTTCAACAGTCCCGGATAGACGGTGGGATGGAAGCGGAGGCCTCCCTTGTAAGGGCCGATCGAACTACTCATCTGGATGCGGAACCCGCGGTTCACGTGGATGGTTCCCACGTCGTCCACCCAGTTGACCCGGAAGCTGATCGACCGGTCGGGTTCCAGCAGCTGCTCGAGGATCTTGTCGTGCACGTAGCGAGGCCGATGAGCGAGGGCGGGCTCGATCGACCGGACGACTTCTCGAACGGCCTGGTGGAACTCGGGCTCTCCCGGGTTCTTGGTGACCACCCGGTCCATAACACCGCGCACGTACTCGTGCACCCGTGGATCCCGGCTGCCTGGAGCACGGAGGATGGGTGTGGCGGCCATCTGCTCAGTCTCACGTTCCCGCTGGCCGACAGGCAGGGCCGAACGTCCCACCGGCCGGATCCCGGGCGGGGCGTGACACGTCTTGCGGAGTGCTTCGCTCTTCGAGGTTGGGACCTCCGGCTCTGGCCACGGCCTGTCTGGGGGCGCATCATCGATCCATGGCGGAAAGATGGCCGGGTGGCTCCCGGTTGGCGGTGTCGGCGCATGTCGGCATTAGGTCGGGACGATGAGATCGCGGGCGCTGTGGCTGGCACCCGTGGTGCTCTTCTTGCTCGTCGGGCCGTTGGCCGTGTCGGCTCGAGCTGCCACCAGTTCGGGGTGCTCGGGGCAGGCCATGTCGTTCAGCGACCGGGGTATCCCGCTCGACAAGGCTGTCGCCCCAGGGGCCGGCGGGACGCAGGACCAGCCCTTCCAGATCATGTGGAACGGGAACATCGAGTGGAGCGGCCACACCGACCAGGTAATTCAGCACGGGACCTGGCGGGTGACGATCCGGAACTCGTCGTTGTTGTTCCGGCTGGGCGAGTTGGCCACTGGGCACCCGAACGGCGTGTCGGGGGCCATCGACAACCAAGCCGGGACGACCTCCAACAACGGCACGTTCACCCCGAGCTCCAAGATTCCGGTGATGTTCCCGGGTACCTACGTCGTGACCGTGACTGCTGCGGGCCAGGGCGGCGGGCTGTGCACCGGCACGGTGTGGGTCAAGGTCGTGAACAGTCCGACCGGTACCCCGCTCTTCTGGGCGGCCTTGGTACTGATCCTGATTGCCATCATCCTGCTCACACTGCTCGGCTGGGTGAAGTGGATCGGCCCGATCCTGACCCGGAAAGGTGACTGATCGATGAGCGACGCGCAGCCGAAACGATCCCGCCACCTGGTCCTCAGCAGCGTGGCCGGCGTGCTGCTTGGCCTCGGCGCGAGTCTGATGCTCACGATCTACGGGGTCATCCGCTGGGACACGGTGTGGCCGGACATCGTGTTCCTGGTCGGGCTCGCCCTCGGGCTCATCGTCGGCCTGCTGCCGGCGAGCGCTCGATCGTCACCTCCCTCGCACCAAGGACCACTTGCGTCACCGGATGTCTCGTCCGAGGTCGCCCCACCCCCGCCGTCTCCCGCATAAGGCGGATGATGGGACGGCTGCGGTCAGGGCAGGTGCGCCGGGGTCGGCTCCAGTGCGGGCTCGGACCCGGGTTCGGGCACCTGGAGCCTGATGATCTCGGGATAGCGCTGGTCGTCGAACCCAGTGACGAAGCCGCGCACCGCCTTCGGCAGTTGCACGGCCAGTTTGCCGGCCGGTCGGCCGTCGTCCGGATTGGTCAGGGTGATCACCAGGGAGCAGGGCCCGACGGCCACCGAGCGGATCCTCGGATCGGCCTTCATGAGGGCGGCTGTGTAGAGGGCGATGGCACACGACGAGTTGCTGCGGGGGACGCCGTGGACGCCCGCGGCCTCGAGCGATCCGGCCACTTCGTCCGGGTCATGCCCCAGGCCCTCGAGGAGGGCGTTCGCACGCCGTTTGATCTGTCGCAGGTCACTCATGGGCACTCCTCGGTTATTCCCAGATCGTATATGGGACGGGCCAGACAGTGCCGAGCAGACCCGGCTACAGGTAATCCGCTGGGCGGCCGATCTGGTCCGAGAGGGCACGAACCGGAGGATGGATGATGGCGAGCACGAACCCACTGTGGCACTGGGACGATGATGACCTGGCGCTCGACGCGGACGCACTCGACCTCCCGCCAACTCCACGACACCGCAGGTGCGGTGCACTGCACGACGTCGGCACCGGACCGTGGATCGGCACCATGGCGTGCTGCACCCGGCCCATCGACCACAACGGTGAGCACACGATGTCGCTCGGGGATCCTGACTCCCCATCGTTTTGGCAGGAGTCCTGGGAGTAGCAGCAGGGTCATCGCGGGGCCGCGGCCTACTTCTCCCACGAAACGGATGCGCCCAGCCAGGTCAGGACGAGCCGATAGATCCAGATGCGCTCGAACCGCTCGACCCGCTCGACCCGCTCGATGCACCTGATGACGAAGTAGCGGGCGGCACACGCATCGGAGGGATGTCCGTCGACGTCGTGGCACCGGTGGCGGGCGTGGTGACGGGTGGACCGGGCGGTGGCGCGGTGCACGCCGGTGCTCCCGACATTGCGGTCGCCTGGTCGACCGGAACGGTGGCGACCACCGCCCCGGTCGAGTCGATTCCGACCGCAGACGTGCCAGTCGCCAAGGTCGAGCCGGTCGTGGCCAGCACCACGACACCTGATGCGGGGCTCATGACATCGACCACCGCCCCGGTCGGCGACATCAGCTGCGCCGAAGACACCCCGCTGCCCACCTGCAAGGCGACCCAGGAGACCGGACCGCCTTCAGCCTCGCCGAACGACCCCGAACCCACGACTCCCATCGACCCAGGCTCCTGTCCGCTGTCCGTCGCGATCGAGAGCGAGGCGCTCCAGACGGCCTGGGCATCGGACAGCTCGAGGGTCAGCGCCTGGCACCCGGGCACCTGGGCGGGCTGGGTCTCCATCGGGCCGGAGCCGGTGGAGCTGCCACTGCTCCCCGGGCCGCTGCTGGTGGAACCTCCGCTGCCGGCTGTGCCCGTGACGGCTGGCTGGGCGCACATCGCCCCAAACGGACACTGCATCGGAGTGGGCTCGACGCCCACCGACGGACACGGCACCTCCACCCCGCAGCCGGCGATCGACGTGGTGGGCGATAGGTAGGCGCGGATGGTCACGCCCGACGCTGTGGTCCGAGCGAACAAGGACGTGAGTGGAGGTGCTGACGAGGTGCCTGCAGCACTGCCGGCGACCGCAGGCCCCTGGGAGCTCGTCGGGCCACCGGCAACGGCGGGCGCCGCGCCGCTGTCTCGAGATGCAGGAGCCGGACTCGAACCAGCCACGGACATCCCGGTGACGAAGCCACCTCCGGTGAGTGCCACGACAAGGGCGGCCACGCCGACGAGAAGCACCGTGCGTGGTCGGGCGCGTCCGGCGGACCGCTCGACGAACACGCCGGGGTCGGGGTCGGCTGTGACCTCACCAGCACGGGTGGCGAAGTGATCACGGAGTCGGTCCTCGAGTGGATCGGTCATGGTTCGATCACCTTTCTCAGATCGGCCAGGGCCCGGCTGATGAGGGATCGCACCGTCCCCTCGCGACAGCGGAGGGCACGGGCGATGTCGGCGTCCGGCAGGTCGCAGTAGTAACG
>CAININ010000293.1 GCA_903849265.1 uncultured Acidimicrobiaceae bacterium | reverse complement strand
GAGCCCGACCGCGGGATGAGGGCGATCGAGCGCTGCAGGTAGCCAGGGTTGAAGTCTGCAGGGTCGACGTAGGGGTGCAGCTCCATGTCGGCGTCCGCGGGCCGGAGCCGGGGCACGACGCTGCCGTCGCCGCCCTCATCCATTCGGTCCAGGAGGCGGCACAAGAACTGACTCACCAGCTCGACCCGCATCGTCCAGCTGAGTCGGAGGGCGCCGAACGTCCAGGCCATGTTGGGAACTCCCGTGAACATGATGCCGCGGTAGGTGATGCACTGGGCGAAGTCCACGGTCTCCCCGTCGACCGAAAAGTCGATGTCTCCGAACACGGTCAGGTCGAAACCCGTGGCCGTCACGACGACGTCGGCCGCCAGGACCTGGCCGCCTTTGGTTGTGATGCCGTCTTTGGTGAAGGTCTCGATCTCATCGGTCACCATCACGACCGAGCCGTCGCTGATGGCCTTGAACAGGTCTCCATCGAGGATCCGTGCGATGCGCTGCTCCGCCGGCTGATGGCGGGGCGTGAAATGGGTGTCGACGTCATACCCTTCCGGTAGCTGGTCGGCCACCATCTTGACGATCCCCGCCTTCATGGCATCGGGGTAGTCCTGGGCGAGGTTGGTGACGCCCTGCATGGCGACGACCGACTTGCGCCGGACGATCTCGTGGACCCACTCGTCTGGCACGTCGAGACCCCGCAGCTCGTCGGCTAGCTCGTCAGTATTCGGGCTCTGGAAGAAGTAGGTGGGTGAACGCTGCAACATGGTTACCTGCGCGCACTCTTCGGCAATGGCCGGGATGAGCGTGGCCGCCGTAGCCCCCGAGCCGATCACGATCACCCGCTTGCCGGAAAGGTCGATGTCGTCTGGCCACGACTGGGGGTGGATCCAGGTCCCCTCGAACTCCTCCATGCCGGGCCAGGTCGGCGTGTAGCCCTGGTCTTGGCGGAAGTAGCCGTGGCACATCCACAGGAACGAGGTGGTCATCGTGACGTGCTCACCGGTGTCCCCTCGGAGCACCTGCACTGTCCACCGCTGCTCCTCGCTCGACCACGATGCCCCGGTGACCCGCTGGCGGTAGCGGATGTGCGGCCTGAGACCCTGCTCCTCGATGACCTCGCCCAAGTAGGCGTGGATCTCGGACCCCTTGGCGTAGGGGGCTCCCGTCCAGGGTTTGAACCCGTAACCGAGGGTGAAGAGCTCGGTGTCCGAGCGCACCCCCGGGAACCGGTGGGTCAGCCACGTGCCTCCGAAGTCCTCGAGGGCGTCAAGCACCACGAACGTCCGGCTCGGGCGCTCGTTGGCCAGGTGGTAGGCGGCGTTGATGCCGGCGATGCCGGCCCCGACGATGAGCACGTCGACGTGCTCAGGGGCCTCAGTTGGTTCACTTCCAGGCATGGCCAGCACTCCGATTCGATAGTGTCATCGTTGTAGTCACTTTGACTGCCATGATCGCATAGTCCGACACGCCCGCAGCGACCGGCGATCCAAGACTCCAGACGATACGATGTCATGTGGAGGAGGGTATGCCCTCCATCCCGAATGAGAAGAGAGACGTTGACCCTGCCATCCTCGGTAGCCTCGGGCACCGTGGAGCCCCTCGCTCCCCCGACGACCCTCAAGCCGGTCATCGACGTCCTGCCTGACTCGGTCTATGACAACCCCACCTGGCGGGGGATGATGTACTTCTTGCGGGACGCTGCCATGTACCTGGCCTTGCTCGTCGTCCTCGTACTCGTGAGCAATGTGTTCGCCGTCATCGCCATCGAGGTGGTGATGGCTCTGGTGGTCTCCGGCCTCTTCGTCGTCGGCCACGATGCCGCCCACGGCGCCCTCTTCAAAACCAAGCGCATGAACTCGACGGTGGCCCATCTTGCCTTCCTGCCCAGCTTCCACGTCTACGAGGGCTGGGTGCTCGGCCATAACAGGGTCCATCATCCCTACACGGTTCGCCAGGGATACGACTTCGTCTGGCACCCCACCACCCCCGAACAGTTCGCAGCCATGGGTTGGTGGGCCAGGTCCGTCCACCGGTTCGAGTGGTCGTGGGCTGGGGCCGGGGCCTACTACATGCACCAGGTCTGGTGGACGAAGATGATGACGGGTGGCAACCCGGCCCGGTGGGTCAAGGCCATCCGCCGCGACCGCTGGATCGTGAACTCCTTCATCGTCGCCATGTTCGCCCTGTTCACCGCCATCGGGATCGCGTCCGGTGACTCAGTGGCCGGCATCCTGTGGCTCGATGCCCGCACGATCGTGCTGCCGTTCCTCGGGTTCGCCTACTTCATCGGCACCATGGTCCATGTCCACCACATCGCCCCGGACATCAAGTGGTGGAAGAAGGCCGAGTGGAACAAGTTCAAGGCCCAGATGCAGGGCACCACGGTGCTGCGGGCACCCAAGGGCTTCAACTTCTTTTTTCATTGGATCATGGTCCACGTCCCCCACCACGTCGACATGCGCGTGCCGATGTACCACCTCGAAGAGGCGTCCGACGCCATCGAGGCGGCCTTTCCTGGCTCGGTCATCGACAAGCCGCTGCGGTTCCGCGACTTCGTGACCAACTCGCGGGCCTGCAAGCTCTACGACTTCGACGCCGGCCGCTGGCTCACCTACGCCGAGGGCCGGGACCAGGTCGCCTCGGCCTAGGTTCGTCGGGTCGAGCGGAGTGGCTTCGACCACCCTGCACGATTCCTCGACTCGGCGGCCCGACTGTTTGCTGCCTACTGGTTGGTCTTGACCGAAGCCCGCAGTTGGGTGGGCGAGGTCACCCTGGGCGACAACGTCACAGTGGTCGACGCCGTAACGGCCGTCGGCTGCACTTGCAGGTAGAGAGTCGCAGAGGCGGCAAGTGCCGTCGAAGACGTCACCGTCGTGGTCGAGTTGGCGGCGAGTGTCCCGCCCACCTGGGTACCCGGCCCCCCTAGGCAGAGGTTGGACACCCACGCCGTCGAACACTGGAAGACCTTGATCGTCGGCGCGCCCGATGCGGGCTTGGAGACGGTGACCGAGTAGGACTCAGCACTGAGGGCAACCGTTCCCGAGTTGGTGATCACCGAGGTCTGGAACGCATTCGAGGTGAAAACCATCGAGGTGACCGAGGCCGTGGCGCCCCAACTGCCCGCGGTCACCGACTCCGTTCCACCACCTCGCCCCCCGAAGCCGGAAGCACCGGCCATCCGGGGGGCGAGCGCAACGCCCAGCAACAGGACGGCCACCGTGGTGGCCGTCCTGCACATGGAGCGCTGAGTGGAACGTTGCATACCGGCTACTGGTTGGTGGCGACGCCGGTGCGCTGCTGCTCGGTGAAGGTGTAGGTCAACGTGGTCGACAGCCCCTGGATCGTCGAGCCTGGGGCAACACCGTTGACCGAGGTTTCGGTAGCCACGAGCCCGAGGCTGACCTGCACGTGCGCCACCTGTCCGGTGGTAGCAATCAGTGCGGGGATGTTCGAAAGTGCGACCGGGGTGGACAGGCCGCTCACCTGCGTCGACGTCAAGATCGGCGTCGTCGTACCCGAGCAGACGCCTGTCGCCAGCGTCCATGCCACCGAGCACTGCGTGGCGGTGACTGTCAGACCCTCACCGACGACCGATCCATTGGTCAACGCATTGGACGGCGAACCCGCTACAGCCAACGTCATGCCTGCGGCTGATGCCAGTGACCCGGTGTTGTTGAGGTTGACGTAGACGTTGTCTGTGTCGCCCGGCGCCATCTTTCCGGTGAAGTTGCTGAAGCCGACTCCCACATCGGCGCTGAGTGTGAGGTTCAGTGAGCCCGACGAGACGGCCTCGGCTCCGGTGGCTGTGGCCGAAAGACCGGCATAGACGCCGGCTGTCGCCAGGAGGCCGACCGAGGTGGTGAGCAGTCCGGCCACGGCGATCTTGCCGTAGGCCAGCTCCTTCTTTGCTGCGTGACGATGTGTAGACATTGCAGTCTCCTTCCATGGTTTGCTGAGGGGGGTCGAGCCACCCCGGGCGTCGATTGGAGCCCGGGGTGGCTCGGTATTGGTGGCTCTAAGCGATGAGGCGTGGGTGGTGGCCTCTGATTCGAGCAGTTGGTTGAGCATTCCATTG
>CAININ010000292.1 GCA_903849265.1 uncultured Acidimicrobiaceae bacterium | reverse complement strand
CGGTAGAAGGACAGCGGCGGCGTGGTGCTCTTGGCCGGCTGGGTCACGCTGATGTACTCGGTGGTGCCGATGATCACGAGGTAGGGGCGCCGGCCTGCGCTCTGTAGCCATCCCCCGAGCCGGTCAGGTGCTTGGTAGACCAGGCTCGCGTTCTGGTTCCCCTGCGGGGTGGTCTCCACCAGGTACTCGGAGTAGTTGGGCGCCCCAAGGGTATTCGTCACGGCCTGCCCGAGGGCAGTCGCGCTCTTGCCCTGCACAATGCCGAGCACGGCCGCGCCGAGCCCCACGAGGGAGAGGATGCCCAGTAGGAGAAAACTGATGTACTTCCGCATGTCACTCACTTCCGGGACTAGTGGCAGGCCGGTGGTCGGGCAGGATGGTCAGGCAGGATGGTCAGGCTTCCCATCACTGGGATCCCGACGCTCAGGTTACCGGGCTCGAGGCCGGCGCAGGTCCCGGCTCAGATGCCGATGCGCTGAGCCAGCAGCTCGCGGTGGTACGAGGGGTCTCCAAGCATGAGCTCCGAAGACTTCGCCCGCTTGAAGTACAGATGGGCGGGGTGCTCCCAGGTGAAGCCGATGCCACCGTGGATCTGGATGGTCTCGGCGGCAGCGTGGAAGTACGCCTCCGAACAGTAGGACTTAGCCAGGCTGGCCACGACCGGCAGCTCATCGGAGTCCTCCGATGCAGCCCAACCGGCGTAGTACGCGGCGGACTTGGCCGACTCGACCTCGAGCAGCATGTCGGCGCACTTGTGCTTGATGGCCTGGAAGCTCCCGATGGGACGGCCGAACTGGATACGGGTCTTGGCGTAGTCGACCGAGCTCTCCAGGCAGCGCTGGGCGCCCCCGACCTGCTCGGCGGCGAGCGCCACCGCGGCGAGGTCGAGCGTCTTGGACAGACCGGCCTCGGCACCACCGTCGGTCCCGATCAGCCACGCCGGTGTGTCGGCGAACTCGATGCGGGCCTGCTTGCGGGTCTGGTCCATCGTGGCGAGTGCCGTACGGGTGAGTCCGGCGGCACCGCTCTCGACGGCGAACAAGGACAGGCCGGCGGCGGTCCGTCCGACGACCAAGAGGAGATCGGCGATGTGTCCGTCGATGACGAACGACTTGTGACCGTTGAGCGACCAGCCCTCCCCGGTCGGCGTGGCGGCGAGGCTGATGCCGTCAGCGTCCCAGCGACCCGAGTCCTCGGTGAACGCGAGGGTGGCGATGGTCTCGCCCGAGGCGATGCCCGGAAGGAGGGTCTCCTGGGCCTTCTGGTCACCTGAAGTGAGGAGGGCGTTGGCCGCCAGTGCCACGGTGGAGAAGAACGGGGCGCACAGCAGGGCTGCTCCCATCTCCTCGAGGACCACGATCAGCTCGACGTAGGAGAATCCGGCGCCACCGAACTCCTCAGGGATGATCAGTGACTGCAGGCCGAGCTGCTCGGCCATCTGCGTCCAGACCTCGGGGTCGTAGCCCTCTGCCGTCTCCATGAGGCGACGGACCTCGGTCTCGGGGGACTTGTCGTCGAGGAATCGGCGCACCGACTTGCGGAGCTCGTCTTGCTCCTCGCTGAAGGCGAAGTTCATCTGGTTCTCCATCCAGTGCAGTCCCCACTGGGGACATCGTGTGACCATGCCCACTGCGGGCATCGACCGCCCGCGCCCCAACCAGGGAAACGTGCTCTGTCTGTCTACCAGAACCAATCCGGTGATGACCAAAAGGGCCGACCCCACTACGATCGGCCGCGAGGAGGTGGTACCCATGGCCGAAACCATCATCGACTATCAGGACACAGCGGTAGAGGTGCACCGCGTAGTGGTCGGACCCGTGGAGAACAACGTCTACATCGTCCGCTGCCGGGAGACCGGCGACTCGCTCTTGATCGACGCGGCCAACGAGCACGACCTTCTGCTGGAGTTGTGTCGGGACCTGCATGTGGGCCAGGTCGTCGAGACCCACGGGCACTGGGACCACATCCAGGCGGTCGAGGCGGTGCGCAACGCGGGGATCGACGTGGCGGTGACTCAGGCGGACGCCGCCATGCTCCCCTCCTACGACCAGATCCTCGAGGACGAGTCCACCGTCTCCGTCGGACGGCTCCGGGTGGCCACCATCGCCACCCCTGGCCATACGCCTGGATCGATGTGCTTCGCCGTGGAGGGGACTCCCCTGCTGTTCAGCGGGGACACGCTCTTCCCTGGCGGTCCTGGGAACACCGCACCCGAAGACGCCGACTTCGGGACCATCATCACCTCCATCGAAGGACGCCTCTTCGCCGCCTTCGCTCCGAACACGCTGGTGCTTCCTGGGCACGGGGTGAGCACCACCATCGGGGCAGAGTCGCCTCACCTCGACGAGTGGGTAGAACGGGGCTGGTGAGGGCGACCGCCCGACCGGCGTAGGAGTAGGGCGGCCGCCCGAACGGGCGATCCGACCCGATCGGAACCGTTCAGACTGCGGTGGACGGCCGCCGGGGCTCGCGGATGACCTCGATCTCCGGGGGAAGGCCGCTGATCGACAGCCCACCGGGGACCCGATCCCCCACTTCGATGGTGACTCGGGACCCGGCCAGCGGGATCCCCTCCACCTTCAGGTAGCCGATCCCCTCGGGCAGGTTGGGCGACAGCCATATCTTGCCGTAGGGGATCCACGGGTCGAGCCGGAGCAGCGTGCGCAGACACAGCAGCGGCGATGCCGCAGACCATGCTTGTGGAGAGCACGATGTGGGGTAGCCGACCGGCACGTTGAGCTCACCCCGGTCGAGCCCGCTGAAGAGCTCCGGCAGCCGACCACCCTGGGACGAGGCCGCATCGAGCAGGCCGGAGATGAGCTGCTGGGCGGCGCCGTCGAAGCCGTAGCGAGCGAGACCTGCGGCGGCGATCGCCGTGTCGTGCGGCCACACCGACCCGCAGTGGTAGCTGATCGGGTTGTACCCGCCGTTGTCGCTCGAAAGGGTGCGCAACCCCCATCCGGTGAACATGGCGGGCGACACCAGGGCCTGGGCCACCTGCAGCGCCTTGTCCTCGTCCACGATTCCAGTCCACAAGCAGTGGCCCATATTGGAGGTGAGCGAGTCGATGGGCTTTTTGTCGGCATCGAGGCCGACGGCGAACCAGCCCTTCTCCTCGAGCCAGAAGTCCCGGTTGAAATTGGCTTTGAGCTGGGCTGCCTTGGAACGGAAGCGATCGTATGTCGCGGCGTCCCCTGCTTCGAAGGCGAAGTGGGCACTGGCGAGGTAGGCGCCGTAGGTATAGGCCTGCACCTCGGCGAGGGCGATGGGGGCCTCCGCCACCCGGCCGTCGCCGTAGCGGATTCCGTCCCAGCTGTCCTTCCAGCCCTGGTTGGCCAGACCCCGGTCGGTGGCCCGCCGGTACTCGACGTACCCGTCGCCGTCGGAGTCGCCGAAGTGCTCGATCCACTCGATGGCCCGGGCCGCGTTCGGGAGGAGTTCGTCCACGAGCTCGCGAGCCACGCCCCACCGCCGCATCTCGCCGAGGAGCATGACGAACAGCGGCGTGGCATCGGCAGTGCCGTAGTAGATGCTGCCCCCGCCGAGCGACAGCGACGCAGCGTCTCCGAAGCGCATCTCATGGAGGATCCGTCCCGGCTCCTCTTCGTGCCGCGGGTCGACCTCGGTACCCTGGAAGCGCGCCAACGTCTGCAGGACGCCGCTGGCCAGCTCGGGATCCACGAGGAGCGCCATCCATGCCGTCAGCAGAGAGTCCCGGCCGAAGACGGTCATGAACCACGGGGCGCCGGCAGCCACCACCACGCGCTCGGGGTAATCCGGGTCGAAGATGCGAAGTGCACCGAGGTCCTCGGCGCTGCGGGCCACCACCTCTTTCAGCACAGGATGGTCCGTCTCCACCTTCGGAACCAGACGACGCCACTCGGCCAGCCGCTCGGTCGGAGTGGCCCGCTCGACCGGCTGCCCGCAGAGGTACTTGGGGGAGAAGACTGCCCCGTCGATGATCGGTCCCACCTCAATGCAGGCGGTCCACTCACCCCTAGCGGGAACAAGCACCTCGAACGTGATGATGCCCGGTGCCACCTTGGCCGCACCGGTGGTCCGCAGCTCCACCCCGCGGGCTACCGCTCCCCGTGCATAGGTGTACGTCAGCGCAGGTACAGGCCGATCGCCCTCGCCGGCCACCCGTTCCGCCGCTCCGACCACCTCGGTGGTGATGGCTCCGGCGTGGAGGCCGGCGCCGACCCTTCCTTCCTTGACGGCGAACAGATCGGCGAAGTCGGCATCGACCAGGACGTCCACCGTGCAGGCCGTGGCCTCATCCGAAAAGTTGCGAAGCGTCAGCTCATCGCGCATCCCTTGGCCGACATGGCGGCTGCGGAAGATCATCAAGGTCGAGTCGGCACGTCCCGGCTCCGGGTGGTTACGGGACACGAATGTGGCCGAAAACGGGTCATCTGTGACTGCGGCGAGCGGCTCGGCGGGCGAACCATCGATCAGGACCTCGAATCGGGACACGATCCGGGTGTCCCGGAAGAAGAGCCCCTGGGCTGCCCCGGGGGCAATGTCCCCGGCGCTTCCACTGATGGCAAAGGTCGACTCGTCGACCAGGGTCACCGATCCGGTGCCCGAGCCGAGCTGGGTGACCGGGCCGGCGTAGTTCCAGGGGTCGGACATCCCGGTACCGTACCGCCGACCATGCCTCACTGGGAACTCTCCCGGGCATCGCAAGTGCAAAACGTGAGGCCACCACGGTCCTGCCCATTCCTCCTACCGCCGTAGGAGAAATGTCGGGGACGGGCTACAATCGTATTCGTGAGCCCCGAATCCGACGACGCTGCAGCACCGACTACTCCACTCCTCCAGATCGTGGGGCTCCATGCGTCGGTCGAGGGCCAGCCCATCCTCAAGGGCATCGACCTCACGGTCGAATCCGGCCAGGTCCACGCAATCATGGGCCCGAACGGCTCGGGCAAGTCGACCCTGGCCAACGTGCTCCTCGGCAACCCCGCCTACGAAGTGACTGCCGGTTCGATCCTCTTCCACGGGGAGGACATCACGTCGTGGGCGACCGACGTCCGGGGCAAAGCCGGGATCTTCCTCGCCTTCCAAGATCCCGAGTCGATCGGTGGCGTTCCCGTCATCCAGTTCCTTCGCCAGGCGCTCTCCGCACGCCGGGGAATGGACATGTCGGTGCTCGAGGTACGCCTCATGATGATGGAGTGGATGGAGAAGCTCGGCATGGACCCCGCATTCGGGGAGCGCCACCTCAACGACGGGTTCTCCGGCGGGGAGAAGAAGCGCAACGAGATCCTCCAGATGGCGATGCTCGAACCCGATCTGGCCATCCTGGACGAGACAGACTCCGGCCTCGACGTCGACGCGTTGCGCGCAGTGGCTCGGGGCGTGCACACCGTCCGCGAGTCCCGCCCGGACCTCGGAGTGCTGGTCATCAGTCACTATGTGCGCATGCTCGAGGAACTGGAAGCCGATCGCGTCCACCTTCTGATCGACGGGGTCATCGCCGCAGAGGGCGGCCCCGAACTCGGTGTCGAACTCGAGGCCGAGGGGTACGACGCATGGCGGAGCTGACTGGAACCCGTTCGCCCACCGCGACCTTGGACGCCGCCACGCTGGCCAAGGACTTCCCCCTCCTCACCCGCGAGATCCACGGGCGTCCCATCACCTACCTCGATTCGGCTGCCTCGTCGCAACGGCCGACGGCGGTGCTCGACGCCATGCGCAACTACGACGAGACGACGCACGCCAACGTCCACCGAGGCGTTTACACCATCGCCGAAGAGGCCACGAGGCGCTTCGAGGCGGCCCGCACCAACGTGGGCAGGTTCATCGGGGCCCCCGACCCGGGACGCGAGGTCGTGTTCACCAAGAACGCCACGGAGGCGCTCAACCTGGTGGCCCACACCTGGGGACGCACCCACCTCGGTAGGGGTGACGTGGTGGTCCTGACCGAGATGGAGCACCACGCCAACATCGTCCCGTGGCACATGCTCGCAGCCGAACGCGGGATCGAGCTGCGATGGATACCCATCGACGACGACGGTCAGCTCGTCCTCGACGACCTCGATGCCGTCCTTGACGGGGCCAAGCTCCTCGGGGTCACCTGCATGTCGAACGTCCTAGGGACGCTCAACCCGATCACGGAACTGGCCGCCGCCGCCCACGCTGCCGGTGCAGTGGTGCTCGCCGACGCCTGCCAGTCGGTCCCCCACCTCCCGACCGACGTCGCATCCCTGGGTGTCGACTTCCTGGCCTTCAGCGCCCACAAGATGCTCGGACCAACCGGTATCGGCGTCCTGTGGGGCCGCGAAGAGCTCCTGGCCGAGCTTCCGCCCTTCCTCGGCGGTGGCGAGATGATCCTTGACGTCCGCAAGGACGGGTTCACCCCAAACGACATCCCGTGGCGGTTCGAAGCGGGCACACCGCCGATCACCGAGGCCATCGGGCTGGGCGCTGCGGTGGACTACCTCCGGGCCGTCGGCATGGATGCCGTCCGAGCCCACGAGATCTCCCTCACCGCCTACGCCCTCGATGCGCTGAACGAGCGGTTCGGTGACGGAATCCGGATCTTCGGGCCGAGCGATGCGGAGGCCCGTGGCGGGGTCCTCTCGTTCGCTCTCGGCGAGGTGCACCCACATGACATCTCCCAGATCCTCGACCAGTACGGGGTGTGCGTACGGGCTGGACATCACTGCGCCAAGCCGCTCATGCGCCGGCTGGGCGTCAATTCAACCGCCCGCGCATCGTTCGCCCTGTACAACGATGAGCGGGATGTCGACACCCTCGTCGAGGCGCTGGACGAGGCCAAGAAGTTCTTCGCATGACCGCCCACCGGTACGATCTCCACCGGGTGCCATCGCACCCCCACCACGAAGGGACGTCGGCCTGATGCCCGGCCTCGAAGACCTCTATCGGGAGATCATCCTCGACCACTACCGCTCGCCGAGGAACCGCGGCGAGCTCGAGACGCCACCCGCTGTCCGGGTGGAGGGCTTCAACCCGCTCTGCGGTGATGAGATCGTCGTCACGATCGACGTGCAGGACGGAGTGCTCGCGGACATCAAGATCGCCGGGACCGGATGTTCGATCAGCCAGTCTTCTGCCTCGATGATGTCGGCAGCGGTCAAGGGGAAGTCAGTCGCAGAGGCCCGAGACCTCATCGCCACCTTCAAGGGGATGATGTCCATCCATGAGGCCACGCTGCCATCAGGTGCCGGGGATGCCGGCACTATCGAGGAGACCGAACCCGAGGCCATCGACATCGACGCACTCGGCGAGCTGGCCGCCCTGCAAGGCGTGGTGAAGTTTCCGGTGCGGATCAAGTGCGCCACATTGAGCTGGAACACGTTGGCCCAGGGGCTCGACGAGGCCGCCTCGCCAGTCTGATATTGCCTGAGACGCCTGAGGGTCTTCAGACGGCCCGCGGGGCCTTCTGGCGACGATCACCGGACCAGTCTCGCCGGTCCGATCCGATCAGCAAGGTGTCGGGTCGAAGCTGGTCTGGATCGTGGTAGTCGTCGCTGCAGGAGCAATGGTGGCCGGGGTGCTCCCGCCGGTTGAGTAGGTCGTTGACGGGGCATATGTGGTCGTGGTCGACGCCACCGTGCCGTAGGGCCCGGGCGGCGGGGTGAGCGGGACCGGAGCCGGACCGCCCAAGAACTGGCTGATCACTTGCGTGGCCTGGGGCTGCTGTACGTAGAGGATCGAGCCCAAGTACCCGAAATTCGAGCTGTCCGTCGAGTAGGTGGGGAGAGTCGCGGTGGCCAGCGACGTCGTGGCGAACGAGCGGAACTGCTGGGCCAGCGAGACGAGATCGGTGATCTTGAACGTCGAGTCGATGGTCACCCCTTGCACGACCGATCCGATAAAGGCGTTGAGCGTCAACGGGTTGTACTGCTTCTCGGCCTGGGTGATCAGTGCCTTCAAGAACGCGTTCTGACGCTGGATCCGTCCGAAATCGCTGGTCCCATCGCCCTGCCAGTAGCCGTTCTCGTAGTACTGGTAGTGCCGGCTCCTCGCCACGGCTAGCGAATACCCGCCGTTCAAATGCTGACAGCCGGTGGTGGTGATGTTGAGACCCGTGTAGTCGTCCTTCGCCGGAACAGGAAAGTCGAGGTTCACTCCGCCGATGGCGTCTACCGCACCGCGGAAGCCGACGAAGTTGAGCTGCACAACGTGGGCGATGGGGATGCCGAAGTTGGCCTCGATGGTCTGGACCAACTCGTCGGGACCGGTGTTGTACGTGGCGTTGATCCGGTTGTACTTCCCTATCTGGCTGGTGTCGCCGGCCACCGTCACCACAGTGTCACGAGGGATGGAGAGCACGCTCACCTGTCCTGTGGCGGGGACCACGTGGACGATCTTGACCACGTCGCTGCGCTGGCCGCCGGCGGTCGACGTACTGCCATAGGCGTTCTGATCAGTATTGGACACGCCCACACGGCTGTCCGAGCCGATGAGCAGCACGTTGAACGGGGCGCCGACCGGTGCGACCTTGAGGTGCTTGACCGAGACCTTCGTGACCTGGTTGAAGCGGTACTGCACGTAGACGTATCCCGAGCCGACAGCCACGATGGCGAGGGACACCAGGACCACGCCGGAAAGCAGGACCCAGTCGAGCCAGGTCCGCTTCGGCTTCGATCGGCGAACAGTGGCCGCAGATCCCGGTCCACCCGACGCCGACTCACGTCGTTCCTTACGCGTCAACCGCGTCCCGAGGTCACCTGATGTCGACGACCCGGATGCCGACGACGAGCCGACCGCCATGGCGGCGAGCATGTCGGCGCCGGTGCCCCCGGGAGAACCGGCGGAACCTGAAGGAGCGCCGGTGCCCCCGGCAGAACCGGCGGGACCGGCAATGTCTGCAGCCTCAGGATCGGCAGCAGAGGGTGTACTCGTCCCCGTGGAGCCCGGTCGGCGCTTGGCACTGTGCGCGCCTCCCCGGCGACGGTCTCGACGGGCCATGGCATGACGATACCAACCCTCACCTCACACCAGAGTTCACCCTGGTGGAGGCGGATGGTCAGGTATACGCGGCGTACCCGGTGCGGTCGACGATCTCGGCCAGTTCGCTCCCGCCCGTCGCCACAACACGACCACCGGACAGCACGTGCACCACATCAGGGTGGAGCACGTCGAGCAGGCGATGGAAGTGGGTGATGGCGAGGACACCGAGACCCCACTCGGTGGTGGCCTCCTGCACGCGCTTGCCGACATCGGCCAGGGCGTCGACGTCCAGTCCGGAGTCGATCTCGTCCAAGATGGCGAACCGGGGCCGCAGAACGCCTAGCTGCAGGGTCTCGTTGCGCTTCCGTTCGCCCCCGGAGAGGTCCACGTTGAGCGACCGGTCGAGGAAGCGCTCGTCGAAGCCGATCCGGGCCGCTTCGGCGTGCAGGCGCTCGTTCACGTCGGGGGCCGTCTCGTCCGTCGGGACGATCCGCCGGGCGGCGGTCAGCGACTCGACGAGCGACACGCCCGGAACCTCGATCGGGTGCTGCATGGCCAGGAAGAGCCCAGCACGCGCCCGTTGCCAGGTCGGCAATCCGAGCAGATCGATCCCGTCAAGAGTCACCGACCCCCCGAGTACCTCGTACCCCGGCCGCCCCATCAAGACGTGCGCCAAAGTGCTCTTGCCCGACCCGTTCGGCCCCATGACGGCATGGACCTCGCCGCTACGGACCGTAAGGGTCAGACCCTTCAGGATTTCGCGTCCGGGGATGCCGGCACGCAGGTCCTCGATGACCAGTTCACCCGTGCTCATGGCACCACCACCGAGACATCGTCTCCATCGACCACGACGGTGTAGACGGGCACCGGCTTCGTCGCCGGAAACGAACGGGGCTCACCGGTCAACAGATCGAACATCGAGCCGTGCTTGGCGCACTCGATCTCGCACTCCGCTGCGAACACCTCGCCGTCGGCCAGCGAGTAGTCCTCATGACTGCACCGATCGCCCACCGCATGAAAGTCGTCGCCGACCCGAACCAGCGCCACCCGCAGGCCGGCCACGTCGTAGCGGCGGGCCTCGCCGGGCGCCAGGTCTCCCACCGCACACAACCTGGCGGTGGTCACCTCAGCGGAATCGTCCTGCTTCGTCGCCTCAGCCACGGGTCACCCCCGAACGCTCGGCCAAGGCTCTGCCGATGAGGTCACGGGCGCCAAGGAGCGGGACCTGGTCGGCGATGCTGTCGAAGAACCCAGCCACGATGAGCTGTTCCGCCCGCTCGGGCTCGATCCCCCGGGACTCGAGGTAGTACCTCTGGTCCTCGTCGACGGGTCCGACCGTCGATCCGTGGCTGCACTTCACGTCGTTCTCCTCGATGTCGAGATTAGGCACCGAGTCAGCGTGGGCCCCCTCGTCGAGCACCAGGTTGTGGTT
>CAININ010000291.1 GCA_903849265.1 uncultured Acidimicrobiaceae bacterium | reverse complement strand
TGAACGGCTAATCTCCTCAGGCACGCAAGGACTGCCCTCAAGGGTGATCCGGGCGTGGTGGGAAGTTTCCGGGGTAGCTCAATCGGCAGAGCATCTGACTGTTAATCAGAGGGTTGGGAGTTCGAGTCTCTCCCCCGGAGCCATCGAAGGGGCGGCGTCCGCTGGCGGCCCGCCCCGTCAGCTGGAACTATCCGACAATCCCCACCCGGCACCGCCGTGTTGACTGCCCGTGTGGGGCCGACCGCCTTCGAGGAACCTGATGGGAACATCTGATCCCTGCCCCTACTGCGGTCACCCTGGCAGTCATCGAGGTGGCTCCCAAGGACGCTCCTCGTGCGAGGACTGCGACCGATGCTGGGCCGAACGCCAGCGCCACGAGCGCCCGCCGCACCACAACTAGCCATGCCCGCCCGGACGTCTCCGTGCCAGGTACGGCTGTGACCATCCGGGTCGCATTTGCCGTGGCACCGGCCGAGGTGTTGGGCGACGACGACACCGACCGCGCGGCGCACGATGCGGCGTTCGCCGCCGCCGCTATCGGGCTCGATCATCACGTCTGGTCTGACCCCGATGCGCCGTGGGCCGACTATGACCTGGTCGTCGTGCGCTCGACGTGGGACTACCTCGAGCACGAAGACGAGTTTCGGGCATGGCTGGGCCGTATGGATGCGCTCGGAACGCTGCACAACCCGGCTCGGGTGATCGCCTGGAACCTGGACAAGCGCTACCTCGTAGACCTGGCGGCCGAGGGCGTACCCGTTATCCCTATGGACGTCTGCCTCGATCCGACGGCGGTCGTCGAGGCGTTGGTGCAGGTCGCCGGCGAAGTCGTCGTCAAGCCGGCCGTGTCCGCCGGGAGCCGCCTCACGGGTCGGTTCGCCCACGGGGATCCGGCAGCCGAAACGTTGGCGCTCGCCATCCTGGCCGAAGGGCGTCCGGTCCTCGTACAGCCAGCAGTGCGCTCAGTCGCCAAGCAAGGGGAGGTGAGCACGCTGGTGTTCGGCGGATCGATCTCCCATTCCGTCAGAAAGGGACCGCTGCTCGACCTCGGCGGAGGCCTGGTGGGGGGCGCCTACACGGAGACCTTGGAGCCGGAGACCCTGACGCCGGCGAGGCGGGCCGTCGTGGAGGCGGCATCGTCCGCCGTGGGGCGCCTGGTCGAGGCCCGGTTCGACGTGTCCGAACCGCTCCTCTACGCCAGGATCGACGTCGTCACCCTCGACGACGGAACCGAGGCGCTGCTCGAAGTCGAACTGGCTGAGCCGGCGTTCTTCCTTTCCGCTGCACCACTGGGAGCGGGCCGTTTCGTGGCCGAAGTGGCGAGGCGGACGGGCGCCGCTCCGGGTCATTAGGATTCCGTCAAGGCAACGGGGATCTCGCACATCGAGGATCTCTCGGGGTCCGGTGGAATACGTCATGCGGCTGACGTCATCGGGCTCCGTCCAAGAACTGCTGGGCTCGGCGAGGAAGGCACCCCATGACGTCCATTGAAGCGCAGGGGATCGAGCCGGGAGCGCCCCCGTCCGGGGCAGCGGCACGGGCGGTCGACCTCTGCAAGACCTACGGCAAGGGCGACGCCGCAGTCCGTGCACTTGACGGCATCAGCGTCGAGTTCGAGCGGGGGCGATTCACCGCAGTCATGGGCCCGTCCGGATCTGGCAAGTCCACGCTGATGCACTGCATGGCCGGGCTCGACAGCCCGACTTCGGGGCAGGCCTTCGTCGGCGACCAGGAGATCGGGCAGCTCGACGATGCCGGCCTCACTCAGCTACGACGCGACCGGATCGGCTTTGTCTTCCAGTCGTTCAACTTGGTCCCCACGCTGACCGCCGCCGAAAACATCACGTTGCCAGCTGACCTGGCTGGCAAGCCGGTCGACAAGGAGTGGTTCGACTTCTTGGTGGGCCAGCTCGGGATTGCTGACCGCCTCGACCACCGCCCGAGCGAGCTGTCCGGTGGACAGCAGCAGCGCGCCGCCTGTGCGCGTGCGTTGATCGGACGACCGGATCTGATCTTCGCCGACGAGCCGACCGGGAACCTCGACTCGAACGCTTCGGGCGAGATGCTGGCGTTCCTCCGGCGATCGGTCACCGAGTTCGGCCAGTCGATCGTGATGGTCACCCACGACCCGCGCGGTGCGGCCCATGCTGACCGCGTGGTCTTCCTGGCCGACGGCAAGCTGGTGGACGAACTCCTGGCACCGACGGCCGACACTGTCTTGGAGCAGATGAAGAACCTGGGCGGCTGATGTGTGGAAGGTAACGGTTTCGGGACTGCTGGCCCACAAGCTCCGGTTGGCGCTCACCGCGGTGGCCATCGTGCTCGGCGTCACCTTCATCTCGGGCACCCTGGTGCTGACCGACACCCTCCGGTCCACGTTCACCTCGCTGTTCAGCAACATCTATCAGAACATCGACTTCGAGGTCCGAGGGACGGCGGCATTTACCGACAGCTCGGGCATCGGTTCAGTACGAAAGGCCATTCCCGAGTCGATCCTTCCGAAGGTGCGCCAAGTGCACGGCGTGTCCATCGCCGAGGGGACCGTCACCGGCTACGCGCAGTTCGTGGCCCCTGACGGAAAGGCTGTCACCACCGGTGGTGCCCCGACCATCGGGGTGTCCTTCGACACCCACCGGCAGATCTCGGCATTGCAGCTGAGCGACGGCACGGCCCCCACCTCTCCCGAGGACGTCGCCATGGACCGGGCGACCGCCACCAAGTACCACTTCGCCGTTGGCGATCGGGTCAAGATCCTGCTGATCGGGCCACCGCAGACATTCACAATCTCGGGAATCGTGCGGTTCGGCTCCGCCGACAACCTGGCCGGGGCCACGTTGGCCGCGTTCGCCACGCCGACGGCCCAGCACATCTTCGGCCTCGACGGGAAGTTCGACGCCATCGACGTGGTGACTTCGCCCGGCGTCGACAAGGCGGCCGTGCGCCAGGGCATCGCCCGGGTGCTGCCTGCAGGTACGGAGGTGGTCACCGGCCAGACCGTGGCCGACGAGCAGTCGAGCGCCATCAACCAGGCGTTGGGCTTCTTCTCCACCGCATTGCTGGTCTTCGCCTTCATCGCACTGTTCGTAGGCGGGTTCACCATCTTCAACACGTTCTCGATCATCGTGGGCCAGCGCACCCGCGAGCTGGCGCTGCTGCGGATCGTGGGGGCGAGCAGACGGCAGGTCTTCCGCTCGGTGCTCTTGGAGGCGGCCCTGGTCGGACTCATCGCATCGCTGATCGGACTGGGGCTCGGGGTCCTTGCCGCCGTCGGTCTGGAGGCGCTGCTCAAAGCGTTCGGCATCACCTTGCCGACCGGACCACTGGTGTTCCAGGGACGGACGGTGGTCGCCGCCCTCGTGGTCGGGGTCGGGGTCACCGTGGTGTCGGCGGTCAGCCCTGCCCGTCGTGCGGTGCGGATCCCTCCGGTGGCGGCCCTCGGTGACCACCGGAGCGATCAGGTCGAATCACTCGGGCGGAGGGTCATCATCGGCTCGGTCATCGGGATCCTCGGCATCGCACTCCTGGCCATCGGATTGACCCAGCCGGCCATCGAACTAGTCGGCGTCGGAGCGGTGGCGGTCTTCCTCGGCATCGGGATGCTGGCCCCTGTGGTCGCCCGTCCGATGTCCAGCATGCTGGGCCGCCCGTTGGCAGCACTGTTCGGGATCTCGGGGAAGCTCGGCCGAGAGAACTCGATGCGGAGCCCGAGGCGGACGGCGCAGACGTCGTCGGCACTGATGGTCGGACTGGCCCTGGTGTCGACCATCGCCGTGTTCGGCGCGTCGTTGTCCAAGTCGGCGACGAGCAGCGTGGACAACGCCATCAGCGCCGACGCCATCATTTCGCCTTCTACGTTGGGGGCGTTCGGATTCAGTGCCGCGGTGGGTCCGGCCGTGGCAAAGGTGCCCGGAGTCACGTCAGTGTCGACCGTCTACAACGGGCGGTTCGTCGCTGCAGGCAAGGTCTCTACGTTGACGGCCGTGTCGGCCAAGGACCTGGCGCAGACTGTCATCCTCCGGATGGACAGCGGAGCTGGTCCGGCTGCGCTGGCTGCAGGTGAGCTGCTGATCGACACCACGACGGCCAATGCCCGCCACCTCGGTGTCGGCTCGGTGGTGCCGGTCACGTTCGCCTTGACCGGTCGATCAACCATGCGGGTGGGCGGTGTCTTCAAGCCCAATACACCGCTCGGAAGCTATCTGGCTGGCGACAGCTTCTTCCTCCAGCACTTCGCCAACCCGCTACCGGCGGCTGTCCTGGTTCGGACGTCGGGAGCGCCCGGCACCGAGGCCGCAATCGTCAAAGCGGTAGAGGTCTATCCAAACCTCAAGGTCCAGACCCGGGCGGAGTTCCAAAAGACCCAGCAGGCCCAGATCAACCAGCTGCTCGGTCTGATCTATGTGCTGCTGGCCCTGGCAATCGTGATCGCTCTGATCGGCATCGTCAACACGTTGATGCTGTCGGTGTTCGAGCGCACCCACGAAATCGGCCTGCTGCGGGCAGTGGGGATGCGCCGCCGTCAGGTGCGGTCGATGATCCGGTCCGAGTCGGTCATCTTGTCTCTCTTCGGGGCGATCATCGGCGTTCTGGTCGGTACCGGGCTGGGTGTGGCGCTGGCCATTTCGCTTAAGCAGCAGGGGATCACCGATGTCGTGGTGCCGATATCGAGCCTGGTCGTGTTCCTGGTGCTGTCCGGACTGCTCGGTCTGACGGCGGCCACCTGGCCAGCCCGGCGGGCGGCCCGACTCGACGTGCTGGCGGCGATCGCCACCGAGTGATCGGTGGGGGCGTGGTTGGTCAGAGCTCGATCGGTCTGGTCAAGGGGGCTGCGATCGTGGACTCGCGTGGCACCGGCTGCATGTGGTCCCACGCGGGACGGAGTCCGGAGCACTGGAGAGGTACGCTCGCAGCCCGGGGCACACCGGAGGCCGGCAACCGTGTCTCCACCCGGGGCAGTAGCTCAGTGGTCAGAGCACGGGACTCATAATCCCTCGGTCGTGGGTTCGATCCCCACCTGCCCCACCAGCGTCATCTTTCAAGACATACAGAATCACCTCGAACACTCAGTTCGGTGTTTCTTGATTTCGAGGGGCCCTTAGTGGCGCCCGTCGGCGGATTGTCCCGGTCCGTGTCGATCACGAGGTCCCGGAGCAGGTCACCGGTGGCTGCATTCATCACTCGGACGTGGAGGTCTTGAACGCGGACCCGAAGGTCACCCCGTCCGACGGTCGGGCACTACGCTTGGCTACGTGGCACGTCGACTGATCCCTAACACGCCGCTGGGCTTCCGGCTCATCGAACACCGCGAGGCCATTCTCCGCGCCGCCGCACATCGGCACGCTTCGAACGTACGGGTGTTCGGCAGCGTGGCACGTGGCGAGGATCGGCCAGAGAGTGACATCGACTTGTTGGTCGACCTCGGACCGGCTGCCACCGCATTCGACCTTCTCGAACTCGGCTGCGACCTCGAGGACGAGCTCAATGTCCGCGTGGACGTCGGAACCGAGTCATCCCTGCGTCCGTTCCTTCGAGCTGAGGTGCTCGCCGAGGCGCTTACGTTGTGAGTAGGAGAGATGTCACATGGTTGACCGATGTACTGGGAGCAATCGAGGCCATCGCCGGGTACCTGACTCAGGGAAGCCTTGACCAGGGCATCATCTACGACGCCTGCCGGGCTCGGTTGATCGAGATCGGTGAGGCCGTCAAGCACCTCGACCCCGAGTTGACCGACCAGGAGTCCGACATCCCCTGGAGAGCGATTGCCCGAATGCGCGACCAGCTCGTGCATCACTATTTCGACACCGACCATGCCATCGTGACTGAGGCGGTTACGGAACGACTTCCGGCGTTACGTGAGGCTGTAGAACGCCTCATCGGGTCAGCCAGCGAATCCCGGAGCTGAGAAGGACCACAGCGGTCGGGAGTCGCCTGAGGTCGATTGAGCATCGGACAGCGAACTGGCCGCTCCGTTGCAGCGACCGTTCGGATTCGCCCCGTGAACTAGGCCCTCACGCCGACAAATCCCGTTACGACCAGCCGAGTTCGTGCAGCCGCGATTCCTCGATGCCGAAGTGGTGTCCGACCTCGTGGAGCAGCGTGACCCGCACCTGATGCGCCAGCTCCTCGGTCGTATCGACCGAGCTGCAGATCGTGGCGAGGAAAAGCGTGATCCGATCGGGGCTGGCGTTCGTGTAGCTGCCCCGGCTCGTCAGAGGTACGCCTTCGTACAGCCCATAGAGCCCACCGGCCGGGCTTTCGTAGTCGATGATGATGGCGACGTTCTCCATCTCCAAGCGGAGCCTCTCGGGGATCGTCGCCAATGCGTCGGCCACGAGTACCTCGAAGGTGTCGACATCTACCGGGTTCATGACGCCCACCTTGTCAGCGATCGATCCAGCCCGGTTGCCGGGGCCAAGCGACGGCGAGGGATGACTGGTCCGCGGACCAGGCCAACTGCCAGGCCGATGACTACGGGTGTGCTTGGCCGTCGTGCGGAGTGGCGGGCTGATCGGCGACAGGCGCGTCGGCCTGAGGCGTGACCGGACCGTCGGGCGCCGGTTCGGGGGCAGGACCGGCCACGAAGGGCGCCGGTGGCGGAGTCGGGTAGCTAGGTCCGGTCGGGTAGGCCGGTGCCGACGGATACGCCGGCGGTGGGGCGTAGCCAGGCTGTGGCCCATAGGGGTACGGGGGCTGGCCCGACTGTTCCGGATAGGGATACGGATACGGCTGTGCGTAACCCTGGGGAGGTGCGGGGCCCCACTGGCCGGGCGCCGGGTACGAAGCCGGATATGCGGCCGGAGCGATCGGTGCACCAGCCCCCACCAGTTCAGACGGTCCGGCGACGCCGCTTTCGACCGGCCAGCCGGTGGCGCCATCGACGGAGCCGTCGATGGTGTCGTCATCGCTGTCCGAAGGCCGGCGACGGAACACCCAGATCAGCCCGATGGCGGCCACCCCCAACGAGATGACGGCGACGGCCAGCGAGGCCAGCCCGCGGCGGTCGGCGATGGCCTGGCACTGCTGGATGAACGTCGTCCACTGGTGGTGGGCGGTGATGTTCGATGCAGGCGGCTCAGGTCCGGCACCGATCGACCCTGGCTGGGCCAGGGCCTGTAGGGCGGTCTCGGACCCGGTGCTCGGACCGCAGGTCCCACCCACGGCCGGGGTCGGGAGCGCAGTCAGCATCCCGGCCGCCGCATAGGCGACTCCGAAGCAGCCTATAAAGATGAAGAGAAGGGCGAGGGCGATACGTGCAGGCGAAAGCTTCATCACGCGTCCTTTCGAATTACTCAAATCGTAGTCAGGCACGGACCGGTTGCGGCCGCGGCCCCGACTGGACTCCCGGGTTCCTGTGGTCCCAGGGGCAACGGCTAACGTCGTGACTGCAGGGCCCCGGGACGGCACAGACCTCCCCAGCCCACCTCATCACGACAGGAGACCCATGGACATCGAGCAGTTCTACAGTGCCGACGAACGACGCCGGCAGTCGGGTGAAGTCGAGTTCGGCAACAACTGGTTCGATGCAAAGGGCAGCAGGTACGAGCTGAGCTGGGTCGAGGACACCGGCGAGCTGTACGCCATGCTCGAACTCACGCCCGAAGCCGACACCTGGACGCCGTTCGGCGACATCGAGGTCGAGGACACGGCGGTCGACAGCCTGCTCGTCACCATCCTTGGCACGCTTGCCACCCGCGACGAGGTCGAGCAGCTGCTCGAGGGGTGGCCCGATCAGATGTCCAAGCCCGACGGGGTCCACTGGGTGGCCGACCGCCTCCAGGCGGCCGGGATCGCCCGCCCCGCTCTGGACTGAGCGGAACTGATCGATGGAGATCATGGTCGACCTGTCAGGGGGCCGAGTCTGGCTCGAAGGGTGGGAGGACTTCGGCGGGCTGGCATTGAGCGCTCGGACCGAACGCCCAGGTGAGGTGGATGACCGCGCCCTCGATGCGCTGAGCACCACCATCGAATCCGCAGGAGCCGGATGGATGGAGGCCGAGGGCTACGCCCTGGTCATGCCGGACTCCTTGCGACGTCTGGCCACCGAGGCGGCCGAAGAGGACGGACTGACGCTCGGCCCCGACTGGGAGGACGGCTTTGCGTCGATGCTGGAGTACGCAGCGGACAGCGGTTGGGTCAATGACGATGGTGCCATCCGGGCCCATGTCGAGTGGAGGGATGCCTGATGCGGTTCTCGTATGCGGAGTCGATGGTCGATCCGGCCTTCTACCTCCCCCTGGCCAAGGCGGCTGAGGCCGCTGGCTACGACTCGATGGTGGTGCCCGACAGCCTCTGCTATCCCGAGGTGTCGGACTCGACCTACCCGTTCAATCCGGACGGGTCTCGTGAGTTCTTGGAGGACAAGCCGTTCATCGAGCCGTTTTCGCTCATCCCGGCCATGGGGGCGGTGACGGAGCGGATCCGGTTCGTCACCTTCGTCCTGAAGCTCCCGATGCGACACCCGCTAGTCGTGGCCAAGCAGGCGACGTCCGTGGCGGTCATGACGGACAACCGACTCTCGCTGGGTGTCGGCACCAGCCCCTGGCCCGAAGACTACGAACTGGTGGGCGTGCCGTGGGAGGGCCGCGGCAAGCGCATGGACGAGGCCGTCGACATCGTCCGGGGCTTGTCGGCCGGCGGATTCTTCGAGTACCACGGTGAGTGCTACGACATCGCCTCGGTCAAGATGAGCCCCATCCCGACCAAGCCGCTGCCGATCCTCGTCGGCGGGCATGCCACTCCGGCGCTCCGTCGGGCTGCCCGCTGCGACGGCTGGCTGCACGGTGGGGGTGACCCCGCCGACCTGCCGGGGCTGCTGACGAAGCTGGGCCAGCTCCGCGAGGAGGAGGGGACGGCGGACAAGCCGTTCGAGGTCCACGTCATCTCGCTCGACGCCTTCAGTGTCGACGGGATCCACCGACTGGAAGAAGAGGGCGTCACCGACGTCATCGTCGGCTTCCGCTGGCCCTACGAGGTCGGTCCTGATCCCGAAGGGCTACAGACCAAGATCGACAACCTCAACCGGTTTGCCGAGACGGTCATCGCCAAGGTGGACGGGTGAGCGCCGTGCCCGACGAGACGATGCCCACTGCCCGCGACCTCGGGCAGGCCTCGATGGCCGCCGTCGAGGCGGGGGACCGCGCAGCCTGGCTGGCCCTGTTCGCCGACGATGCAGTGGTCGAGGATCCGGTCGGGCCCTCCATGTTCGATCCCGACGGGACGGGGCACCGGGGGCCAGTGGCCATTGCCGCCTTCTACGACAACGTCATCGGGGTCAACGAGTCGATCCGCTTCGACATCCGCCAGTCATTCTTGTGCGGCGACGAAGTAGCCAACGTCGGAGTGATCCGCATCAACTTCGCCGGGGGCGGTGCCGTCGAGGTCGACGGGGTCTACTGCTACCGCCGCAGCCCCGATGGCAAGCTCGGCGGCATCCGGGCCTTCTGGGAAGCTGACCAGATCCGCAGCGTCGAGTAGCAGCCGGCCTTAGCCAGCTGACAGGGTTCAGCCGGCAGGGTTCAGCTGACTGGCCCTGCCCCGTCCCGGACCGACATCGGCGCCTGCCAGTCGGGCATGGCCATCACCAACTGCACGTCGCTGATGTGGCGCTCGAGGAATGCGCCCTCGCAGTAGCAGAGGTAGAAGTTCCACAGACGTTGGAACCGGGTGTCCAATCCGAGGGCGGTCACTTCGTCGGTGCGCTCGGCCAGGTTGAGATACCAGCGGTGCAGCGTCTCGGCATAGTGACGTCCGATGTCCTCGACATCGACCACGATGAGCGGCGTCGCCCGGCGCAGCGATCGGGTGATGGCTTCCATCGACGGGAGGCATCCGCCGGGAAAGATGTACTCCCGCACGAAGTCCGTGCCGTTTTTGGCCCGCTCGAAGCTGCGGTCTTCCACGGTGATGGCCTGCAAGGCCATGAGCCCGCGCTCGTGCAGCAGGCCGGCGCAGGTGCGGAAGAACGTGTCGTGCTGGCGCCAGTCGACCGCTTCGATCATCTCGATCGACACCAGCTTGTCGTAGGTGCCCCGCAGATCGCGATAGTCCTGGTTACAGACGGTGACCAGGTCGGCCAGGCCCTCGTCGACGACCCGCTTGGAAGCGAACTCGAACTGGGCATCCGAGATGGTGGTGGTAGTGACCCGACATCCGTAGTTGGCGGCGGCGTGGCAGGCGAACCCGCCCCAGCCGGTTCCGATCTCCACGACGTGGTCGTCGGGTCCGAGTCCGAGCTTGGTGCACAGCCGGTCGAGCTTGACCCGCTGGGCGTCACCTAAGTCCATGTCGGGCGTAGTGAACATGGCCGAGGAGTACATCATCGTGTCGTCGAGCATGAGGGCGAAGAAGTCGTTCGAGACGTCGTAGTGGGACTGGATGTTGTTGCGGTCGTCGTGTTTGGTGGGCGGCCGGAACCGGCGGAACCAGTCCGTGGAGGAACCGACGGCCTGGCCGACCTTGTCCTGCACAGCAGTGACAGGGCGGAGGCCCCGGTTGAGCACCCGGGTCAATGTGGTGAGGTCGTCGCAGTCCCACAGGCCATCTGCATAGTCCCGGCCGAGGCCGACCGAGCCCTGTCGGAGGGTGCTCCAGTAGACGGAGGGGTCGTGGACGACCATCGTCACCTCGGGCAGTCCCTGGCCGAACCGATGGGTGCCTTGGGGGTCCTCGACGATCAAGGTGCCGCCGCGCAGGTGCGATGCCATGAATCGGAGGAACCAGGCCGCCACCGGGGTGCCGCTGCGGGCGCCCAGCCAGCCGATCGGAAGTTCCGCCATCCTCAATTCTCCTGTTCGTGGTTCAGTGCACCGCCAGCGGGCGCGAGGTCCTTGTCCGGGTGCCGGTGGAACGGCACGCCCTTGCGCCGCAGGATGATGGCCTGGCGGTAGATCCCGAACGACACCCGCAGGGTCATCAACGGGAACCGCCACAGCATCCGGCCCTGGGCGCGACGGCCGGCAGGTTGGCGACGCAAGGAGAGCGAGGCGGCGAAGACCATGTCGTCGCCGCGGAAGTCGTCGACCGCCAGAGTGAGCTGGTCGCCAGGAACGCCGATGGTGAAGCGGTGGGCGAGGTCCATCGGCAGGAAGGGAGAGACGTGCATCCCCTTGTCCACCCGGTGGGTGCCCGTGCCGTCCAAGACGTAGGCGGTCTTCTCGTGCCACGGGGTGTTGGTCACCTCGACGACCGTGGTCTCGACGACCGACCCAGTCGGGTCGTAGCAGTAGTACGTGGTGATCGGATTGAAGAGCCAGCCCCAGGTGCGCAGCTGGGTGAGCACGGCCACCGGCCCGGTGGGCCTGCGTCCGGTGCGCTGTTCGACCAGGTCCCGCACCGCCTGGTCGAGGGGGACCGAGGGGTCGCCCAGGTAGTCCCGACGTCGGAATGTGACGGCGTTGGCGCGCTCTTCGCTCCACAGCGGATGGAGCCGGCAGACATCGCCAACCTCGGCGAGGTCGAGGAACACGAGGGCGATCCGGTAGGAGAACTGGTGGTCGATCGGGGAGTAGCGATGGTGGACGACCTTGCCCTCGTAGACCGCGCTTCGCAGCACGGGGGGCACCCCGGATCCCGGGCGGAAACCGGCAGGATGCGCAGCCGGCGGAGCGGGTGCGCTCACAGGTCCTCGTGAGCCAGGCGCCGGCAGACCACTCGGGCGCTCTGGACTCCGTCCTCATGGAACCCGTAGCCCCAGTAGGCCCCGGCGAACCACGTCCGGTGCTGTCCGTTGAGCTCCTCGTGGCGAGCCTGCGCGGCGATAGCGCCGGTGTCGAAGACCGGATGGGCGTAGTCGAACGACCGGATGACCTTGGCCGGGTCGATGGCGTCGTCGCGGTTGAGCGTGACCAGGAGCTCGTCTGCGGACTCGATGCCCTGCAGGCTGCGCATCCGGTAGGTGAGGGTGGCGAGCCCCGGGTCGTCGGCCACCCGGTGGTAGTTCCAGCTGGCCCAGGCCTTGCGGTTGGCGGGCAGCATCCGCACATCGGTATGCAGCGTGGCCCGGTTTGGCTGGTAGCGGATGGCCCCGAGCACCTCCCGCTCGGTCGGCGTGGGGTCGGAGAGAAGCGCCAGGGCCTGGTCGCTGTGCGTGGCCACCACGATCTGGTCGAACCGCTCCGGCCCACGTGCCGTGTGGATCTCCACCTCGTCCGCGGTCCGGGTGATCTTGGTGACCGGGTCGTCGAGGCGCACCGCCTTGCCGAGGGGGGCCAGGATGGCGTCCACGTAACGCTTCGATCCGCCGTCGACCGTGCGCCAGTCGGGCTGGTTGCCGTACTCGAGCAGACCGTGGTTGGCGAAGAACCGGGCGAAGGTGACGGCAGGCATGTCGAGGAACGTGGTCGGATCGGCCGACCAGATCGACGAGCCCATGGGGATCAGATACCAGTTGAGGAACTGAGAGGACCACCGACCGGTCTCCAGGAGGTCGCCCAGGGAGGTGGAGGTGTCGGCGGGTTCGTCGAGGAGCGCACGGGCCCGTCGGTTGAACCGGACGATGTCGGCCAGCATGCGCAGGAACGCCGGCCGGGCCAGGTTGCGTCGTTGTGCGAACACCGTGTCGAACGAGGAGCCCTTCCATTCGAGTCCACTGACCTCGTCGCACACGCCGAAGCTCATGTCGCTGGCCTTGGTGGGCACACCGAGATCGGCGAAGAGCTTGATCAGGCCGGGGTAGTTCCGCTCGTTGTAGACGAGGAAGCCGGTGTCGACGTCGAAGGAGCCGTCCGGGAGATCGACCCGCACCGTGTGGGCGTGTCCACCGGGCCGGTCGTCGGCCTCGAACAGGGTGATGTCATGACTGCGGGACAGGATGTGGGCGCAGACCAGGCCGGAGACCCCCGTGCCCACGATTGCGATGTTCATCCGTCCCGCCTGCTTCCCATGGTCTTCTCTACCCGCCTCAGGGTTCGCAGCAGGCACTGGCTCCGGATGACTCCCGATCGGAATCCCCAGGTGCCTCAGTATATTTGGGGATGCAACCCCTACGTCCACCGGCACGGACGCACCGCTTCTCAACTGCCTCACCAGGGAGGATCCACCATGGCCCGTTACCGCGGAACCGTCATCTCCACCCGCTCGGTCGAGGACACCTTCGACTACATGGCCGACTTCGCCAACGCCGCTGAGTGGGATCCTGGAACCGCCTCGGCCGAACGGCTCGACGTCGACGAACTCAGCGTCGGGAGCACATTCCGTCTCGGAGTTCGGGTCGGCTCCCGGACCGTCCCGCTCGACTATCGGATCACAGTGTTCGAACGGCCGCACCGGGTGATTCTCTTGGGAGAGTCGGACACCATCAGATCCGAGGACACCATGACGGTTGTCCCGACGGCTGACGGCGGGTCGATCCTCACCTATGACGCCGACCTGACGCTCAAGGGATCGTTCGCTCTGGTCAACCCGTTCCTCGGTCTGTTCTTCGATCGCATCGGCGACAAAGGCGTCGACGGGCTCCGGCGGGTGCTCGGTGGGCCGGCGGTGGCCAAGGATCGGCCCCAGGCGGGCGGGGCCGTGGCCAAGATGGTGGACGAGGTCCTCGAGGCCACGGTTGTCGGAAGCTTCTCCTCGATCGGCCCTGCCCTGCGGAGCCGAACCGCAGGATGGACTCCGCCGCCGCGGATGGATGGGAAGACGGTGTTGGTCACCGGTGCGACCTCGGGGCTGGGACTGGCCGCGGCCACAGGCCTGGCCGGGCTGGGTGCCGAAGTGGTCCTGACCGCCAGAGGCCACGACCGGGCCGAGCAGGCGCTGGCTGCAGTCCGGCGTGCCGTCCCTAGTGCCTTGGTGAGCTACCTGCTGGCCGACATGGGTGAGTTCGACCAGGTCCGTGCCCTAGCCGACGAGTTCTTGGCGGCCCATGACCGTCTCGATGTCCTGGTCCACAATGCCGGGGCCCTTACCAAGGAGCTCACCCTGACCGGATCAGGGGTCGAGCTCACGGTCGCCTCGCAGGTAGCGGCGCCCTACCTGCTGACCGGCCTCCTCTTGCCGGCCCTGGCAGCAGCAGCCCCCTCCCGGGTGATCCAGGTCTCCTCTGGTGGGATGTACACCCAGAAGTTCGACCTCGACACAATGGAGATGGGTCCCGACGAGTACGACGGGACCGTCGCCTACGCCCGGTCGAAGCGGGCGCAGCTGGTGCTGATGCACGAGTGGGTGAAGCGCATGGACGGCTCCGGCATCTCGTTCCACGCCATGCATCCCGGCTGGGCGGACACACCGGGCGTGCAGCACAGCCTGCCCGGGTTCGCCAAGGTCATGGGGCCGCTGTTACGTACGCCCGAGCAGGGGGCCGACACCGTGGTGTGGCTGGCATCCTCGCCCGTAGCGGTCGAGTCGACCGGTGAGTTCTGGCTCGACCGCAGGCCCCGGTGGGAGAACAAGGCCCCATGGACCCGGCTGTCCGCGTCAGAGTCCGCTGAGGCCGGGGCCCAATTGTGGGCGTGGTGCGCGAAGCACACCGGGTGGGACGGACCGGTCCGGGCGGCCTGATTGCTGCTGATCTGTCGCAGCTCCGTTGCATGGTGCATTGAATGGCAACGGAGAATGTCATTGTCACGTTGGACGAAGCGCAGTTCGAACGGGTGCGCGGCGCAGTGCGGGCCGGCGGAACGCGGAACGTTCCTGGAGTCAAGCAGCACGCCGTGGCGATGAGCCGCAGTGCGTCCCAGCAGATCACGCACTGGGCCCGGATCGGTCGAGAGCTCGAATCAGCGGTGAGTGTCTCGCACCGAGAGATCGCCGACGTCTTGACGGGCCGAGGTTCCTACGACGCATTGAGCGCCGAGCAGCAAGCGGTGATCCGTGCAGGGTGGATCGAGCTGCTCGACGCTCGCATCCGTGCGCTCGACCTAGCGGAGGAGTTCGCCGGGCAAGGCCGCTCCTATGTCGAACTCGACGAGTCCGGCCAGGTCGTTCGACGGACCCCGTGACGCTGCTTCGATCTGTGGCCACCACGTTTCATGAGTGATCCCGTCCTCCACCTTGTCGTCGGACCGAACGGATCTGGCAAGAGCACGTTCCATGCTCGAGCACTCGGGCCGCTGATCGACCTGCCGTTCGTCAACGCCGACGTCATCGCGGCGCAACGGTGGCCCGATACGGCCGACGCCCATGGCTACGACGCGGCAGAACTAGCGGCCGTAGAGCGGTCCCGTCTGATCGCCGAGCGGTCCTCGTTCGCAGCGGAACGCGTGTTCTCTCATCCGTCGAAGTTGGCGATGCTCCAAGACGCACGAGTCGCCGGGTTCCTCGTCACCCTGCACATCCTGCTCGTCCCGGTCGAGCTCACCGTCGCCCGAGTGGAGGACAGGGTGCGTAACGGCGGCCACCCGGTGCCCGAAGCCAAGATCCGGGAGCGGTTCGCCCGGCTGTGGCGGCTGGTGGCCGAGGGGATCGAGCTGGCAGATGACGCCACTGTCTACGACAACTCCCGAGCGGCCAACCCGTTCTCCGTCACCGCAAGGTACCGGGGCGGACGCCTGGTGGGAACGCCCGTGTGGCCGCGCTGGACACCGGGCGAACTGCGGGCCGCCGGGCGATAGCTCGGTCCACCGCGTGTTCGCGTCAGCCGGTGAACCCGTACTGCTCGTGGGCCCCCATGACGGCGCACTCGAACATGCCGTAGCCGACCTTGCCGTCGCACGTGAACTTGGCTGCGTACTCGGTCAGTCCCCAGTCGGAGTAGGTCGGGTCCGCCGCCGGGATCCGCTGGCCCTGGACGACCAGGTCCCCCTGGTACATGCCGTGCTTCCAGTCCGCCTCGAGCCCGTATCCGCTGCCCAGCAGCAGGGGAAAGGCCAGCAACGTCTCGACCTCGACCTCGGCGGTCTTCTCCCCTCGGGGCCCGAAATAGGAGAGCGTGGCTCCAGTGACCGTGCGGCTGCCGGGGGCGAACCGCAGCTCGTGCTCGGGCCGACCGAGCCACTGCGCCTCGCGCTCGGATCCGATGGGGAAGATGCGGTGGGCGCCCTGCATGATGCGCTCGCCGCTGGACCGTTCTTGGATGATGGTGACCATGGCGTGGTCGTCGAACCGGACCGGCGCATAGACCCAGAAGAACCCGAACGAGGTGTCGGTGGCCCGGATGCCAGGGTGCTCAGACTCGCCGACCGGGCGCACGCCCCACGAGCGGTCGCGTGATCCCCACCACTTGTCCGGGGTGAGGGCGATCTCCCGGTCGCCCACCTTGAGTGTGCCGGTCCATCCGCCCACCTGGGCGAACCGGGTGGAGTCGAAGGTGACCCGGGAGAACTGGCGGTCGAAGTGCCGGTCCTCCAAGTGGGCCTGGCTGAATCCGTCGTAGACGGCGTCGAGCTCGACGCCCCACTCGTTCGGCTCCAAGATGACGCGGACCTGCTCGAGTCCCTTGATGACCTCGACTCGGATGGGACCCACAGAGGCATCCATTCGGTCGGCGCCGAGGACCTTGGAGGACCGCACGACCCGGTGGTCGTCGCCCAGCTTCACCGATACGAAGGCATCGGCCACGCTCAGGTTCGGGTACTGGCCGACCCCGATGACGCAGAACAGCTCCTCGTCCGTCCCGTGGATGGCGCCGTTTCCGTGGATGTTGAAGTAGTAGCGGTCGTAGAAGTTGCGGTCCGAGGTGGCGACGTGGCGCATCGGCTCCGAGATCTGATGGACCGGGTAGTCATCGAGGGGGGAGAGCATGTCGAACTCCACTTCTCCGGTCGCAGCCGGTGTTGGCGCCCGGACTCGGGCGGGTCAGTCGGGTCGGGCGCAGCGTAATGCCACTGGAAGGGCACCCACGGATCAGTGGGCGGACCAGCGAGGGATCTTTCGGCGGTTCCTTCGCTGTATCGAGGTTCACCGGGCTACGATCGGAACCGGCTGCCGCACGTCTCGGACCAGATTTGGTCCGGGTGGGGGAGCAGTCAACGCACGCATCCGTCGCCGTCCAGGGAGGGCCCATGAAGTCTTACGATCGTCTGTTCATCGGAGGAGAGTGGGTCCAGCCCTCCTCTTCATCCGTCTTCGAGGTGCACTCCCCGTCCACCGGTGAGCTCGTGGGGAGTACCCCCGAGGCCATGAACGCCGACATCGACCGCGCCGTGGCCGCCGCCCGCGAGGCCGTGGACCACGGACCGTGGCCACACATGTCGCCGACCGAGCGTGGGGCCGTGCTGGCCCGCGCTGCCGAGGCCGTCCGCAACCAGATGCAGGAGATGTCCGAGCTCATCTCCAACGAAATGGGCTCGCCCGTGTCGTGGGGCCTGCTCGCCCAAGTGCTCGCCCCCACCATGATCCTCGACTACTACGCGGGCCTGGGCTCGACCTTCGCCTTCGACACGGTGAAGGACGGCATGCTCGGTCCGGTGATGGTGACCAAGGAGCCGATCGGCGTCGTCGCTGCCATCACCCCGTGGAACGTCCCCTTCTTCCTGGCTGCCGCCAAGTTGGCGCCCGCACTGCTTTCGGGCAGCTCGGTGGTGTTCAAGCCCGCCCCCGAGACTCCGCTCGACGCCAACGTCTTCGCCGAGATCCTGGCCGACGCCGGCTTGCCCAAGGGCGTGCTCAGCGTGGTGCCGGCCGGCCGTGAGGTCGGCGAGTACCTGGTCAACCACCCCGGCGTGAACAAGGTGTCCTTCACGGGTTCCACCGTGGCCGGCAAGAAGATCGGTGCCGCCTGTGGCGCCAACCTCAAGCGGTTCAGCCTGGAGCTCGGCGGCAAGTCGGCGGCCATCCTGCTCGATGACGTCAACTTGGCCGAGTCGCTTCCATTGCTACTCCCGAACGCCATCATGAACAACGGCGAGGCCTGTATCTCCCTCACTCGGATCCTCGCCCCTCGGGACCGCTACACCGAAGTCACCGATGCCCTTGTTGAGATGGTCCGGAACATGAAGGTCGGCGACGCGCTCGACCCGGCGACCGAGGTCGGCCCCCTGGTAGCCGAGCGTCAGCGCGACCGAGTGGAGAACTACATCCGCATTGGCCAAGAAGAAGGCGCCAAGATCGCCGTCGGCGGCGGCCGGCCGGCCGGCCTCGACACCGGTTGGTATGTCGAGCCCACCGTCTTCGTGGACGTGGACAACTCCATGCGTATCGCTCAGGAGGAGATCTTCGGTCCCGTCCTGTCGGTGATCCCCTACGACGATGACGCTGACGCCGTACGGATCGCCAACGACTCGGACTACGGCCTCTGTGGCGGCGTCTACACCGGTGACAACGACCGAGGACTGGGCATCGCCCGCCAGGTCCGTACCGGTACGTACATGGTCAACTCGGCCATCCCGATCGACTTCTCGTCGCCCTTCGGCGGCTACAAAGACTCGGGCATGGGCCGCGAGTTCGGCGAGGACGGCCTGGAGCTGTTCTTGGAGAAGAAGACCATCAACCTGCCGGCCGGCTACAGCCCGTCGGTCTAGGTCCGGTCTGACCTCGCCCTGCGGCGCCGGACCTTCGGGGCCGGCACCGCAGGACGGGTGCGGTCGGGGCCGCACCCACGATGGTGCCTGCGGCGGCCCCGGCCCTTGCCACGGGAAACCCGGGGTGTCATCCAAGGCTCGCATCTGCGATCATGGAAGACGCCATGACGAGCCGAACGCGGAGCCAGCGGGGCCTCCCTAGTCGGCCGGGGACGGCCCGGCCATGAGGGACGTGACTTTTGCGACCTCGAACCCTCTCGTAGCTCCGGCGCCGACAGTGGCTCCTCCGGTATCGCCACCGCCCTCGCGGGTCCGCCGCCGAGGGCGGACCGTGGTCTTCGGGTTCGTCCCTGCGCTCGACGGAATCCGTGCCGTGGCCGTGCTCGGCGTGATGCTCTTCCACGGGGGGGCGCCTCTGGCCACCGGTGGCTTTCTCGGGGTCAACATGTTCTTCGTCCTGTCGGGCTTCTTGATCACGTCGCTGCTGCTGGGGGAGTGGGCCCGCCGGCTCACCATCCGGCTCGCCAGCTTCTGGGGCCGGCGTGCCCGTCGGCTGCTGCCGGCACTCCTGCTGCTGCTCGTAGGGGTGGCCGCCTACGCCCGGTTCTTCGCCAGTCCGGGGGAGTTCGCCGGGCTCCGGCTCGACGCGCTGTCGACGCTCGTCTACGTGGCCAACTGGCACTTCATCGTCGGAGGGTCGAACTACTTCGCCTCGGCGGCCCAGCCGTCGCCGCTCTCCCACATGTGGTCACTCGCCATCGAAGAGCAGTTCTACATCGTGTGGCCCCCGGTAGTCCTCGGGCTGCTCTACGTCGGGAAGCGTCTGCGACCGTCCCGTCGACTTTGGCCGGTGCTGGCCGCCGCTGTTGTCGGTGCGCTGGCCTCGGCCGGCGACATGCGGTGGTCGTACTTGCACGGCGCATCGATCACACGGCTCTACGAAGGGACAGACACCCGATGCCAGGACATCCTGGTAGGCGCAGCACTGGCCACCGGGATGGCGATCTGGGCCCAGCACCGCCGCGCCGTTCCGGTCCCGGTGCCCGACCTCGATGCCGTCGAGTTCTCTCGGGTTCATCCGGCAGCAGGCACGGTCGGACTCGGTGCCGCGCCCGCCCACCGCCGCGACATCCAGCGTCGGCGCGGCCCGAGTGTGAAGCCCATCGCCGCATGGGAGCTCTCGAGTTCGACGATGCGGCTGGCCGGCCAGTTCTTCGGGTGGGCCGCGCTGATCGGCCTGGTCGTGGCGTGGGGGCGGCTGTCCGGGCCGACGGGATTCCTCTTCGCCGGCGGCGAGCTGCTGGTGGCCCTGGCCGTGGCCCTGCTGCTGTTCTGTGTGGTCACCGCACAGAGGGGCTCACTGGCCCGTGCGCTGGCCAATCCGGTCTTCGTCTATCTCGGCACCATCTCCTACGGGCTCTATCTGTGGCACTTTCCGCTCTATTCACTGTTGGATGCGGGGCGGATGCACCTCTACGCCCTCCCACTGCTCGCTGTCCGAATGAGCGCCACCATGGTGGTGGCGACCGCGTCCTACTATCTGGTCGAGCGGCCGATCCGCTTGGGCCGGATGGCGACGCTGGCCGAATGGCGGAGCTGGCTCGTCACCTCGGGAGCCTTTTTGGGTGTTGTGGCGGTGACGGTGGCGGCCACACTTCCGAGCGCGGCCGAAGTTGCAGGTCCCTCGCTCGCTAGGGGCACGATGACCTCGGGCCCGCCGGTGCGGGTAGCGGTGCTGGGCGACTCAGTGGCTTGGCGGCTCGGATTCGCACTCCTGGCCGACCAGCCCCAGCAGACCTTCAACGTCGACATCGACAACGGCGCCATCGTGGCCTGCGGCATCGTCCGCAGCACCAGCTACGTTGCGCACGGGGTGCCTGACGCCATGGCGTCACAGTGCAACCCGACCACGCCAGCCAGCGGCCAGTGGCCTGCGCAGTGGAAAGGGAACATCGACGAGTTCCATCCGAACGTGGTGATGATCCTGGCCGGGCGGTGGGAGGTCATGGACCGCCAGATCGCCGGACGATGGACGCACATCGGCGAACCCGCATTCGACGCGGAGCTGACTCGGTCGCTGGAGCAGGCGGTCCAGGTGGCCTCCTCGAACGGCGCCGATGTGGTGCTGATGACCGCTCCGTGCTTCGGGTCGGGGGAGCAGGCCAACGGGCAGGCGTGGCCAGAAGACTCGGCGACCCGGCTCGCGCTCTACAACGGGCTGGTTCGCCGGGTTGCGGCTGAGCACCCGGCTACGGTCCGCGTCGAAGACTTCGGCGCCACGGTCTGCCCCGGCGGCGTGTACACGACCACGGTCGATCGCGTCCTGCTTCGCGACGGAGACGGGGTCCACATCGTGCCGACCTCGGCAGCCGGACAGTGGTTGGCGGCGCACATCCTCCCAGAAGTCGTCCAGGTGGGACGGCTCCAGATGGCCAGACGTAGCTTGGCGACGACTCCGGCCACACCGACCACCGGGTCACCTCCAGCGACGGTATCGGCCTCTGGAGCACTCACGAGATCAGGGACCCGCAGCCCCTGATCCGGTGAACTGTCAGCCCCCCGAGCTCCCGGAGGGCGACGATGGGGGAGGGGTCTGACCGAACACTGAAGCATCCGCGTTCTTGCACTGCGTCGTGAGCGACGGGATGAGTGTGGCCTCTGGGACCCGGTTGGCTTCAGAGAGTGTTGTGGACAGCGTCTGCCACTGGATGTCGTGAATAGCGGCCTGGGCGGCGATCGGGATGGCGGAAAGGAGCTCGATGTAGGCGCGGTCGCGGAGTTTGGCTGCTGCAGCGGGGTCGCTGGCCTTCATCGACCGCTCGTAGAGGTTGATCGAGGTGTTCACGTGGGCGCACGAGGCGCGAGCCAGGTCGCCAGCGCTGGCGCCGCAGGCGGCGACTGCGGCGCCCGAGGCCACCAACGCGGTAGCGCCGACGACGAGCCGGCCCAGTCGGGTGCCGACGTGCAGGTTCACCCGAGCCAGCGGGGGGCGTTGTCGAGAAGGTACTGACTTACCGCAAGGCACCGGTCGAACACGTCGCACAGCATCTCGTCGCCGGTGAGCACCCGGGCCAGCGACACCGGGGTGCGGGCCACGATGCTGAGTCGCCGCTCGGCCGCGTCGGTGGCCGAGGCGTAGGAGTCGATGGCTGACACCTCGAGCGGAAGCTCGATGCCCCCGACTCCAGCGAGGTCGATGGCGAGGCGCAGCAGGTCGGGACCGCTAGGCAGTGGGGGTAGTGACCAGGTGAACGTCAGAGCGAAGTGGAAATCGTCGGCAGGCTCCTGGTCTTCGGGCAGGCCGAAGACTGCATCCTCGAACGACAGCAGGGTCCTAGGGTCGACTTCGAGGGCGAGGTGGAGGTCGAGCGGACCGCCGCAGCCGTCTTCGGGGTGGAGCTCCACCTCCCAGACCTGCCGTAGCGAGTAGGTCTCGACGAAGTGCCGCTCGTCGTGGACATGGAACCCGTGGTCGACCGAATGGTCCTTGAGGTCGGCTACGTACCCCGCCACGTCGATGACTGCCACGCCTCCCAACCTACCGGGTGGGCAGCGGTGCGGTGACGCCGAGGGGCTTCGGCGATGAAGGGCTCCGGCGATGAAGGGCTCCGATGATGACGGGGTGCTCCGGTAACGTCGCCCGCATGGACGACGACACCCTGCTCGAGGTGCTGCATGCCACCGCCACCGCGATCGCCGGTGCCTTGGGGGACTTGGACGACTGGGGGTTGGCTGGCACCGTCGACGGCCAGTACCGCCATGACCTGGCCGCGGACGCTGCCGGCCTGGCCGTGCTGGCTGATGCCGGGGTGGGCGTGCTGTCCGAGGAGTCGGGCACCCAGGGACTCGAGCGGGACATCGTGGTCGTCATCGACCCGGTGGACGGCTCGACTAACGCGTCGCACGGCATCCCGTGGTTCGCCACCAGCCTTTGTGCGGTCGATGCCGACGGCCCGCGAGTGGCATTGGTGGTCAACCAGGCGTCCGGGGTGCGTTTCGAGGCGGTTCGAGGCGGCGGGGCGCGCAAGGACGGCGTGGCGATCGCCCCGTCGGGCTGTGGCCGGTTGGAAGACGCCATCGTGGCCTTCAGCGGCTACCCGGACCACCACTTCGGTTGGAACCAGTACCGGTGCCTGGGGTCAGCCGCGCTCGACCTTTGTGCGGTGGCGGACGGCGTGCTCGACGGGTACGCCGTGGTGGGCGGATCGCAGCTGGGGAGTTGGGACTACCTGGGCGGCATGCTGATCTGCACCGAGGCGGGTGCCGTGCTGGCCGAGGCTTCGGGCAAAGACCTGGTGACGCTGTCGCACACCGAACGCCGTGAACCGTTCGCCGCGGCCACGCCGGCGCTGCTCGAGGCGTTCCTGGCGGCGGCTGCGCTGTAGCCTCGGAGCCGTCGGGCGCTTAGCTCAGTTGGTTAGAGCAGCTGGTTTACAACCAGCAGGTCATCGGTTCGAGTCCGGTAGCGCCCACTTGGCAGCAGTACTGACGATCAGCGCCGCAGAGCGACGATCCGAAGCCCCCGGTCGATCCACCGCAGGTCGTCAGTTCGAGTCGGGAAGCGCCACGAACTGGGAAGACGTGTTCGTCGGGCTGAGCCGACGGCTTCGACGAACGGTC
>CAININ010000290.1 GCA_903849265.1 uncultured Acidimicrobiaceae bacterium | reverse complement strand
GCTGGTGCTCGGACACGTGCAGACCGAACTTGCCGACCTGCTCGGTGCCTCCACCACCGCCATCGCCGGTGGTCACCTGGCCTGCATAGCTCGCCACTTCGCGGGCGACATCGTGACCGCAGCCTCTGCGGTACGCAGCCATCGGGCCGCCCTGGTGGCGTAGTTCCACAGGCGATTTCGGGGCCCACTCGGTTACCTCGTGGCGGTGCCCCAGAGGCAAGCACGTGCCGGAGACCCCTCCGCGGGGCAGTCCCAGCTGCTCAGCTGAGGAGCTCAGCGATGTCCGAGGCGGTCATCGCCCCGGACTCGAAGTCGCCGGAGTCGAGGACGTTCGCGAAGAGCGCCGACTTCTTGGCCTTGAGCGCCATCACCTTCTCCTCGATGGTGTCCTTGGCCACCAACCGGTAGACCATCACCTTCTTGGTCTGGCCGATCCGATGGGCCCGGTCCACGGCCTGGGCTTCGGTGGCCGGGTTCCACCACGGGTCGAGGATGATGCAGTAGTCGGCCTCGGTCAGGTTGAGACCGAACCCGCCCGCTTTGAGGCTGATGAGGAACACGGGGGCGGAGCCGTTACGGAATCCATCGATCACCTGATCGCGCTTGCGGGTCGTCCCGTCGAGATAGCAGTGGTCGATGCCGGCGTCCTCGATCCGCCCCCGGGCCAGAGAGAGGAACCGGGTGAACTGGCTGAACACCAGAGCCCGGTGGCCGTCGGCGGCGATGTCCTCCAGGATCTCCATCAGCGCGTCGAGCTTGGTGGACGGGACATCGGCGTGCGCAGCGTCGACCAGCGACATATCGAGGCTGGCCTGGCGCAGCAGCGTCAGCGAGCGAAAGATCTCGAACCGGTTCTTCTGGACGTCACCGAGCAAGCCGAGCACCTTCTGGCGCTCCCGCTGCAAGTAGGTCTGATAGAGCTTCTTCTGTTTCGGATGAAGGTCGAGTTCGAGGACCTGCTCTTGTTTGTCGGGCAGATCGCGGACGACCTGGTCCTTGGTCCGGCGCAGCATCAGCGGGCGGATCCGGCGTCGGAGCTGAGCCAAGCGCTCGCTGTCGCCCTTCTTCTCGATCGGCTTTCGGTAGTACTCGGTGAACCGGTCCGGATTGGGGAAGAGCCCGGGAGCCGCGATCGAAAGTAGCGACCACAGTTCCAGCAGGTTGTTTTCGATCGGGGTCCCGGTCATCGCCACCTTGAAGGGAGCGGGCAGCATCCTCGCATAGCGGTAGGCCTGGGAGCTCCGGTTCTTCACGAACTGTGCCTCGTCCAAGAAGAGGCCGGCCCAGTTGGTCGCGGCGTACTCGTCGTACTCGATGCGGAACAGGGCATAGGACGTGATGACAACGTCGGCCCCGGCTGCTGCCTCGGCAATCGTCACACCTCGGCGCCGCTCTGTTTCCGAGATGGTGACCGGAACGAGGTCAGGAGCGAACCGGCGGCACTCGGCGGCCCAGTTCCCGACCACGCTCGTCGGTGCCACCACCAGGAACGGAGCGTCAGTGAGGCCCTTCTCTCGGGTGTGGCACATGAGGGCCAGCGCCTGGATCGTCTTGCCGAGCCCCATGTCGTCGGCCAGCACACCGCCCAGGTGATGTTCGTAGAGGTAGGCCAGCCAGTTGAAGCCGGTGAGCTGATAGGGGCGCAAGGTCGCATGCAGCGTGGCCGGCACCGGGTGCTCGTCCCGATCGCTCGCCTCGGTCAGGGCTCGCACCGACTGCTCCCACTCTTGGGCCTGTGCGGACACGACGCCGAGCCGCTGCAGGTCCTCCCACAGACTGGCTTGGAAGCGGTTGATCCGCAGGCCTTCACCCGGGTGGTCGTCGAGGATCCGGGCCTCGGCGATGAGCGTTGTGAGCTGGCGGAGCTCCTCGCGGTCAAGGGAGAAGTACGTCCCCGATGGCAGGATCAGATGTGACTGCCCTTCGGCCAGGGCCACGAAGAGCTCGCTGAACGGGACGTCCTCGCCGTCGACTGTCACGGTGACGGTCAGGTCGAACCAGTCGGTGGACCCGGACGGCTTGCCGCCGAGGTTGACGACGGGAGCTTCGACGACCTCGCGGTACGCGACCTGCTCTCCGGTCCGGACGACCTCCACCCCGGCCACCCCTTCGAGGACGGGGAGCACCTCCGCGACGAAGCGCACGGCATCGATGCCACTCAGCGTGGTCTTGGCCGCCAGGCGCTCGCCGGCGGAGGTGTGTTGGAGCAGCCCGGACTCGGCGTCGAGGGCAGCCGTGACGTCGTGGATGATCCGGTCCTCGGCGGCACGGTCGCCCATCGCGCTCGCCCCATCCCAGAGATCCTCGGTCCAGCTGGCGCCCACTGCGCTGCGCAGCCACGTCAGTTCGAGCTGGTGGCCTTCTCCGTGGCGGATGGTCAGCACCAGCCGGGCCGCGGGCAGTTCGGGCAGCTCGACGGACCCGTCGCTCGATCCGACCACGATCCTTCGGCGCAGCGCCGGATAGAGGTCGCGGAGGAAGCGTTCCTC
>CAININ010000289.1 GCA_903849265.1 uncultured Acidimicrobiaceae bacterium | reverse complement strand
GGAGGTAGATATCGCCCTCCAGTGGAACGCTGGCTTCTACGAGAGCATCCACTCGTTCGCCAACGGCATCTCTACGATCGACGGCGGCATGCACGAGGAGGGGTTCAAGAAGTCCCTCACCCATGTGGCCAATAAGTACGCACGTGCCAAGGGAACCCTCAAGGAGAAGGACGACAACCTTCTCGGCGAGGACATCCGTGAAGGCATCACCGCCATCATCTCCGTCCGACTCCAGGATCCTCAGTTCGAAGGACAGACCAAGGGCAAACTGGGCAACGTGCCGGTTCGGTCGCTGGTAGAGCGGGCGACGAACGAAAAGCTGGCCGAATGGTTCGAAGAGAACCCACGTGAGGCCGGCCAGATCATCCAGAAGGGATTGCTGGCTGCCCGTGCCCGGGTGGCTGCCCGATCTGCCCGTGATCTGACCCGTCGAAAGTCGGCACTCGACGGTGCCGGGCTGCCGGGCAAGCTCGTCGACTGCTCGTCGAAGGAGCCCCGGGAAAGCGAGCTGTTCATCGTCGAAGGCAACTCAGCGGGCGGCTCGGCCAAGGACGCACGCAATCCGCGGACGCAGGCCATCCTCCCCATCCGAGGGAAGATCCTGAACGTCGAGCGTGCCCGGATCGACAAGATGCTGAAGAACACCGAGATCCAGGCACTGATCGCCGCTGTCGGCGCCGGCCTGGCCGAGGACTTCGATATCACCAAGATCCGGTACCACAAGGTGATCATCCTGGCCGACGCAGACGTCGACGGGTCTCACATCCGCACCTTGCTGCTCACATTCTTCTTCCGGCAGATGAAACCTCTCGTCGAAGGAGGCTTCGTCTATGTGGCGCAGCCCCCGCTCTACTCGACGCTGGTGGGCAAGGAGAAGATCTACCTGAAGGACGACCACGCCAAGGCGGCGTTCCTTGCCGAGCATCCCAACCACAAGTCCGACTTCCAGCGCCTGAAGGGCCTGGGAGAGATGGACTTCGGCGAGCTGAAGGACACCACCATGGACCCGGGGCAGCGGTCGCTCCTCCAGGTTGCCGTCGAGCAGGCGAGCGTCGCCGACGAGGTCTGCTCGGTGCTCATGGGCGAGGACGTCGAGCTCCGCAGGAACTTCATCCAGACCAACGCCAAGGATGTCCGCTTCCTCGACATCTGAAGACCCGGGCATCGGCCCGGAATGGGCTGGCGGGCCTCAGATAGGGGCCGGCCAGGAAGTAACGATCACCGCAGTAGCGAAGTACGCACAGCAACCGATAGCGACGCAGATGGGGACAGTGCATGCCGAGACGTGACAACGAGGGCCGGTCCGGGTCCGACACCACCGACGACGTCGTCACCGGGTTCATCGAGCCCATCGAGATCCAAGAGGAGATGGAGCGATCCTTCCTCGAGTACTCGATGTCGGTCATCGTCTCGCGGGCGCTGCCCGATGTCAGGGACGGCCTGAAGCCGGTCCATCGCAGGATCCTGTACTCGATGTACGACCAGCGGCTGCTGCCCGACCGACCGCACTCCAAGTGCGCCAAGGTCGTGGGCGACGTCATGGGCTCGTACCACCCCCATGGGGACTCCTCCATCTACGAGGCGCTGGCCCGCATGGTCCAGCCGTTCTCGATGCGCCACCCGCTGATCGACGGGCACGGAAACTTCGGGGGCACAGGCCCAGACGAAGGTCCGGCAGCCATGCGATACACGGAATGCCGCCTCGACCCGTTGGCCCTCGAGTTGATGAGCGGCATCGACCAGGAGACGGTGGACTTCACCGCCAACTACGACGCCACGTCCGAGGAGCCCACGGTCCTGCCGGCGCGGTTCCCGAACATGCTGGTCAACGGCTCCCAGGGCATCGCGGTGGGGATGGCCACCAACATCGCCCCCCACAACCTGGGAGAGGTCATCGATGCCACGACCCACCTGCTCGAGCACCCAGAGTCGACCCCTGACGACCTCATGGAGTTCATCAAGGGACCCGACTTCCCCACCGGAGCCCTCATCTTGGGACGCCAAGGGATCCTCGACGCGCTGCGCACCGGACGCGGCTCGATCAAACTGCGCGCCGTCGCAGAGATCGACGACGGAAAAGACGGTGCCACTCGCATCATCGTGACCGAGATGCCGTATCAGACCTCCATCGCGTCGGTTTCGAAGAAGATCGAGGATCTGGTCCGGGCCGGCGACCTCGATGGGATCGCAGAAGCCCAGGACGACTCATCTGGTGGCAAGACCCGGCTCGTCATCCGTCTCAAGCGCGATGCCAACGCCAACGTGGTGCTGAACAACCTGTTCAAGCAGACGCCCATGCAGACGACGTTCAGCGTCAACGCGGTGGCACTGGTGGACGGCGTGCCCCGCACGCTCAACGTGGCCCAGATGCTCACTCACTACGTGGCTCATCAGGTCGAGGTGGTCACCCGGCGCACCGAGTTCCTCCTGGCCAAGGCCCGGGCCCGGGCTCACGTGGTCGAAGGCCTGCTCAAGGCGATCGACATGCTCGACATGGTCATCGCTACCATTCGGGGTTCTGACGACCGGCCCGCAGCACTCGAGGCCCTCCGTGCGACCCCGTTCGACTTTTCGGAGGAGCAGGCCAACCACATCCTGGACATGACCCTGGCGCGGCTCACCCGCCTGGGCCGGTCCAACCTCGAAGAGGAGATGGCCAAGCTCCTCGAAGAAATC
>CAININ010000288.1 GCA_903849265.1 uncultured Acidimicrobiaceae bacterium | reverse complement strand
TCTTCGGCGTTGTAGTAGCCGTCGACCAGGTACCAGAGGGTCAGGTCGGTCAGCGAGGCGAACCCGTGGGCGACGCCGGGCGGGATGAACAGTCCCCGGTCGCGGTCACCCGAGAGGTCGAGGGACAAGGTCGCCCCGTCCGTGGGCGATCCCTGGCGAAGGTCGTGGAGGACCACACGGGCCGTGCCGTCAAGGACGTACCAGTAGTCCGACTGGTGCAGGTGGTAGTGCAGACCGACGACGGCTCCGGCCTGCTTCGTCGACCGGTTGCCCTGGATCATCTCGCGCCCGAGCGGGAACCAGCTGCGCCGGTAGGTCTCGACGAACTTTCCACGTTCGTCCCCGTGAGCATCAGGCTCCACGATGATGACGTCCTGGATCACGTCGGACTCAATGATCTTCGGCATGTCTACTACCCCTCGTCTTGCGATCGGTTGTCGTGCGACACAGTAGCGAACCGGCCGCGCACGAACAGCAACGGCGAACCTTCCCCCACGCCGAGGTCCAGCACATGCCCCAGGATCAGCTCGTGGTCGCCGGCGTCATGCACGAGCGTGACCCGGCAGTCCACCCACGCCAGGCACCCCTCGATGACCGGGGCGCCGGTGCCGGGTGCCGGGTGCCACGCCACTCCATCGAACTTCGGGCCCCCCGAGGTGGCAAACCCCATGCAGAGATCCTCTTGGTCCTCGCTCAGCACATTGACGCAGAAACTGCCCGAGCGGGCGATCCGGGGCCAGGAGGTCGAGGATCGGGCCGGCGCCACGGCGACGTAGGGCGGGTCGAGGGAGAGGGAGACGAAGCTCTGGCAGGTGAACCCGACGGGCTCGCCGTCGTCCATTCCGGACACGATGGTGACTCCGGTGGCGAACCGGCTCATTGCGTCCTTGAACCGGGCGACGTCCATGCCAGGAAGGGACGTTGCGCCACCCTCGGCCATGCTCAACGACCTCTGATCTCGAAGGTGGCGCCTTCCTTGGCCGCGTTCACCTCGACTTTGCCCATCCCCTGGGCGATCTGGCGAGCAGCCCGCAGCATCGTGTCGATATCCCGGTCGGTGTGACCCGGGTCGTGATGGAACAGGTCGAGCCGCTTCACGCCGGTCTGGTTCGCCACCTGGACAGCGTAGGCCGGGGTCGAATGGCCCCAGTCGAAGAGTTCCACAAACTCTTCCTCGGTGTACTGGGCATCGTGGATGAGCAGATCCGCCCCTTGGCAGAGCTCGACGACCGAGTCGGCCACCGTGGTCCGGTCGACCGGGGCCTGGTGGTCCGGCATGAAGACGACGGCCACTCCGTCGGCTTCGATCCGGAACCCGAGCGTGGTCCCTACGTGGGGGACGACCCGGACCGTGATCGAGATGCCGCCCAGTGCGAACTCATCCGCAGTTCCGAGGTCGTGGTAGCGCAGTTCGCCGCGGAAGTCCGACATGTGCACCGGGAAGAACGGCGGCTTCACCATCCCGGCCATCGTCTCTTGCAGCGAGTCGTCGTCCTGTCCGGGGCCGTAGATCTCGAGCAGCGCGCCGGGGTCTCGCATGGGGGGGAAGAACGGCGTCCCGAGGATGTGGTCGTAGTGCAGGTGAGTGAGGAGGGCGTTGGCCCGCAGCGGCCTGCCCGCAGCCACCAGCGGTGCGTTCAGGTGGTGGCCGAGCGCGCGGAGACCCGTCCCCATGTCGAGGACAAGGGGAGGTTCGCCGGCCACCTCGACCAGCACGCAAGAGGTGTTTCCGCCGTACCGGCGCTGCTGGTCCGACGAGGTCGGACAAGAGCCACGGACTCCGAAGTAGGTGATTCTCACAGGAGGCAGAGGCTAGTCGCGGCGACGGACCGACTCACGGGCTACCGTCCCCGGATGGACGACGACACGCCTCAGATCACCGGCCTCCGCACCGTCACCGCCAACGGCCTCGAGTTCGGGTACCTGTCCGCCGGCCCCGAGGACGGACCCCTGGCGCTCTGCCTCCACGGGTTCCCGGACACCGCCCACACCTGGCGGCATCTCCTTCCCCGACTGGCCGATGCCGGCTACCACGCGGTCGCCCCGTTTCTGCGCGGCTACGCCCCCACCTCGGTTCCCGTCGATGGGAGCTACGACACCGGGACCCTCGCCCTCGACGCCTGCGCCCTGCACGAAGCGCTCGGTGGCGGAGATGATGCGGTCATCATCGGGCACGACTGGGGGGCGCTGCTCACCTATCCGGCTGCCGCCCATGCACCAGACCGCTGGTCCAAGGTGGTCACCATGGCCGTGCCGCCGGCTCGCTCGATGGGATTCGGGTTCTTCGCCTACGAGCAGCTCAGGCGCAGCTGGTATGTCTTCGTCTTCCAGTCCCCCCTGGCCGAGTTCGCCGTCAGCATGGAGGACCATGCGTTCATCGACCGACTGTGGGCCGACTGGTCTCCTGGTTATGACGGGTCGTGGGACGCCGCCCGCGTGAAGGAGGCGCTCGGAACCGAGGCGAACCTGTCTGCTGCCATCGGCTACTACCGGGCCATGTTCGCCCCGCCGCCCGAAGACCCGGCCGCTGCCTCGGCCCAGGCCGCCGGCGAGACCGATGCCCCGCAGCCCACGCTGTACCTGCACGGTGCGGCCGACGGCTGCATGGGTCTTGACATCATCGGCCCGGTCACCGACCACCTGGCGCCTGGATCGGAGCTCGTCGTGATCGAGGGTGCCGGGCACTTCCTCCACCTCGAGCGGCCGGACGAGGTCAACGACCACGTGCTCCGCTTCCTGACGTCCTGACGTCCTGACGTCCTGACGTCCTGACAGGGCGGTGAATCAGACCTTCGAGTCGATCTTCTTCAGCCAGGGGACCACTGTCTTGAGGAAGTCGTTCTGGTCGGCGCTCGCCAGCAGCGGGTCGAGGTGGCTGTAGGTATCCGTCCTGGAGACCACCGTGACGCTCGGGATACTCGACTCGGCCTTGTAGGCCTGGGCGCTTCCGGCCACCGCGTTGTTCGCTCCACCGAGCGCGGTCTGGAACGCGTAGAGGGGGACGTTCACCTGCGCTGTGTGGAACAGACGCAAGCCGAGGTAGGTGGCCACATCGGACTGCTGCAGCGGTGCCGACGCCCCCGCGTCGATCGACAGGCGCATCGGGTAGTACCACTCGGTCGCCGACAGCGGCGTCTGGGCGAACGTGTCGACCACGTTGCGGATCGGCGTGATGTCGGTGTCGATCCATCCGGCCGGGTCACCCGTGGCAGCCACGTTGCCGGAGTGGACCTGAATGAGCTTGAGCCCGGCGGGAGACGTCTTGTAGTCGAATGCGTATCCCAGTTCCGCGTCGTTGGTCACCGGCTTGGACGGCTTGAACTCGGCTGGCAGCAAGGGGAAGTTCTGGAAGGTCGTGGCCGGTCCGGTGGGATCCTTGTAGGCGGTGGCAGCTCCGATCGCGCTGAACGCACCGGTGGCCCACGGCAGGCCGACACCGAGCAGATCGAGCCAGGGGCCCTTTACGGCGAGCTGGCTGATCGACGCCTGGACCGAGGGGATCGTCGCTGGAGTTCCGTAGAAGCCCTGGGCGCCTGCACACCCGTCGATGCAGACGATCCCATTGATGGTGGAGTATCCGGCCGTTCCCTTGAAGTCCCACGCCGCGTAGACGGCGGCCTCGGTGCCGCCCAACGAGTGTCCGCCGAGCGTGACGGAGCGCTTGCCCCCCTCTCGTGCCTTCATGATGACGGCGTGGAGGTCGTTCATGGCCACCGCCATCCCCCAGTCGGCGACGAACCCGTAGTCCGCGGGCTTGAGCGGCTGGTAGTGGTTCGTGATCTTCGGGTTCGAGATCCAGCCGAGGTAGTAGTCGAACATCTGCTGGGACGTCGTCTTGCCAGCGAGGGCCGACTGGATGACCGACTCGTTCTGCATCACGCCTTCCCGGCGCATCTCCGACCACACCTGCAGGTCGGGGACGTGGGTGGCGAGGTACGGGGCCACCAGGTCGAAGTCGCCCGCACCCCCGTTCGTCCCCGGCACCAGAACCAGGACATGAGAGGCAGACGGGTTGCCGAAGGTGCGCACCTGGACCTGGTCGTAGGTGGCGGGCGTGCCCGCGACGTGCGGAGTGGGAACGGTGAGGACGGACTCGGGCACTGACGCAGGAGCCCCGAGGGCGGTCGGGTTACCCGGGACCGTCGTCGACGTCGTCGACGTGGCGGACGATCCCCCGCAGCTTGCCAAGACCGAAGCCGATATCGCCACGGCGCATAGCGCCGCTCCCCAACTCGCACGTCGTCGCATTGCGTTCCCCCGAGCTCACACCCCGCACCGTTTCGCACGGGTATCCACCCCAACGGGTGGACAGCCCGAGCGTAGTCAGTGCCACGCCCCACTGATCGGACAGGTAAGACCCGGCCGCATCGCTCACGGCAGCCGGAGCGTCCCCCGTCCATCTCGCAGGGCAAGCCCCTCGCCCACCAGTCCGTCCGCCACACTCGAGGCGCGGCCGGGATCGTCGGGCCAGCCCGCAGCGCCAGCCAATTCGACGGTGACCACCGGTCCACGGCGCAAGGCGGACATGAGCCGCCCACGTCCTTCCCGATCCGATCCGATGAACCTGGTCTGGCTCGTCGACACCCCGGCTGATCCCTTTGCCGGGTCCGGGTCCTGGCCCCCGGCAGTCATCCAGCGGCACCGGCGGACGACAGGGCATGCACGGCAATCGGGCGAACGCGCCGTGCACACCGTCGCCCCCAGGTCGAGCAGGGCCTGCCCGAACGACCAGGCCAGCCCGGGCGGGACCATGGCGTCGACCAGTCCCTGGGCCTCGGCCGGTCGGACCGGTCGGCCGGCGACGCTTCGGGCGATGACCCGGCCGGCGTTGGTGTCGACCACGCCGAACTCTCTTTCGAAGGCGAAGGCCAGGACCGCTCGGGCAGTGTAGGGACCGACTCCCGGCAGCGCCAGCAGTGCGGCGAGTTCGTCGGGAACGACCCCGCCGTGCTCGGCCACGATCACCTGGGCGGCGGCATGGAGGTACTTCGCCCGGCGGTTGTAGCCCATGCCTTCCCACGCCCGCAGCACATCACCGAGCGGAGCTGCCGCGCAGACGGCAGGAGTCGGGAACTCCGCGAGCACCCGGCGATAGGCGGGGACGACCCGAGACAGCTGCGTCTGCTGGGCGAGCATTTCGCTGACGAGCACCGCCCAAGGGTCGCGGGTGTGGCGCCACGGCAGGTCGGGCCGCCGAGAGCTGCCGTCGGCAGACCCCCACGCCTCGATCGCCGCGCCGATCGCCCGCACCTGATGGGCGGGGCGTTCGATCTGCGCCGTGATCGGCGCCTCCGTCAACGGAGGCCGCAGTCGGTCAACCCCAGACGTCGTCCCCGTAGGGGCGACGACGCTCGGGAGCGGAAGCTGTCTTCCAGACCATCACCTTGCGGCGGAAGAAGCAGACTTCGTCGCCGTGCTGGTTGAACGCTTTGGTCTCGACCGTCACGATGCCCCGGTCGTCACGCGATTTGGACTCAGCGGTGGCGATCACCTTGGTCTCGGCGTAGATGGTGTCTCCGTGGAAGGTCGGTGACCGGTGCAGCAACGACTCGACCTCGAGGTTGGCGATGGCCGCCCCACTGACGTCTGGCACGCTCATGCCCAGGGCCAGCGAGTACACCAAGTTCCCCACCACCACGTTCTTCTTCTGCACCGACTCGTTCTCGGCAAACCATGCGTTGGTGTGCAACGGATGATGGTTCATGGTGATCATGCAGAAGAGGTGGTCGTCGGCCTCAGTGATGGTCTTGCCGGGCCAGTGCCGATAGACGTCGCCTGGCACGAAGTCCTCGAGATAGCGGCCGAAGGGGCGGTCGTACGTGGTCATGGTGGCCAGTGTTCTACGGGCCAGGGCGGGCCGTCCAACTCCGCCAGGTCCGATCGTCACCTCCGTCAGCCGAAAGAAGGCATCCTGTAGGCAGGAATTGGCGGCCGAAGGTCATTAGAGGAGGACACCCGATGTCTGACGTTGTACCGACGGATCAGGGGGCGTTCGCTCCACGCGCCCGTCGCCCGATGGTGCCCGCCGCGGAGGCGCAGCGCCGTCTGGTGGACGCCGCCATCGCTCTGCTCCAAACCCATCAGGTGGGTTCGGTCACCCAACGTATGGTGAGCGAGGAGGCCGGACTCCACATGACGACAATCACCAGGAACTTCGGGTCGATGTACGGGTTCTTCGGAAATGTCTCCGAGGTGCTCACTGCCAGGGTCTACGAACGTATGAGCGCCGTGCGCAACTTGGACATCTTCAACGATTCTGACTTCCTGCTCCGCACCAAGATCCTGGCCTGGCTCATCGCCGAAGGAATTGACCCTGCGTTGTTCCAGTCAACGGCCGAAATCCGCTTGGCCGGGGTGCTGCTCGATCGATTCCGCTCCGAGTTCGCCACGGCAGATGGCAGCCCTGGCATCAGTCAACGAACCGCTGCTGGATGGCTCCGGATCGGCACCTTCCTCCTAGAGGGAACGATCCTCTTCAGGGAAGTACATCGCGTCAGCGACGAGGAGTTTTTGGACATGGCGCTTCTCTTCAACGGCTTCATCGAACGCCTGCCGGAGATCGAGCGGGATCTCGGCTGGGCAGAGGATTGACCCGTCCTGCGCAGGCCCTGGATCAGTCCTGCGCTGGAACCGGGCGGGTCGTAAAGGCCAGCACCCAATCCGGATGGCTGTCACCGTCGATGGCCATGCGCCACGTGTACCGGGTTCCCGGCACAAGCGGCAGGGGACCGAGGTTGACGGCTAGGGCCACATCAACTGGCGAGCCCTCAGGCACATCGACCGGGCGTCCGACGGTGAACTCACCGCGCACCTCCACCGGGTGTTCGCCGTCCGGGGTCGGCACGAGCACCGGTCCACCATCAGCGTCCTCGAGGTAGAGCTCCCAGTGGTGAGCGGACTCAGCCTCGTGCCAACCCACGTCGATCTTCAACGCGATCGCCGAGGGAACCGGGTCGGGACCGGTCATGCTCCAACCGCCCCCGAGCACGTAGAGCTTGCCGTCGGCCACCTGGGCGGAATCACACAACATCATGGTTACCTTCACGGAAGATGAGGCTACCGGTTCCCCACGGGTCCGACGCGTCGTCGGCGTGAGGCGGGGCCACCGGTAACGTTGCGGCATGGAACTGCGCGGACTGCGGGACGATGTCTACCGGAGGCCGCTCGCCACCGCCCTCGACCGCCTGGGGCTTGGGCCAGGTTGGACCTGTGTCGATGTCGGTGCCGGAGGGGGGGACGTCACCGTCGCCCTGGCCGAGATCGTTGGGCGCGACGGTCGGGTCTATGCCGTCGATAGCGACCCGACGACCCGCGACGAGGTTGCCTCCGCCGCTGCCGCCCATAGTCAAGTGCTGGCCATCACCCAAGCCGGCGAAGACCTCCGACTACCCGAGCCCGTCGACCTCGCCTTCTGCCGGTTCCTGCTCCTGCACGTGGTGGATCCGTCCGTGGTGCTGAAGCGCATGGCCGCTGCCACCCGGCCTGGCGGCTGGGTCGTCGCCCAAGAGCCGATCACCTCGGCGGGCCGGATAGCCGGGAAGCCGTTCTCCATGCCCGATGCACGTCATCCCGACATCGGCGCCCTGCTCCCCTCGCTCGTTCGCGAGGCCGGACTCGACATCGTGGACGCATGGGCCGAGGCCCCGGCTGGTGCCGGGCCGGGGCCTGTCGCCGACTATCTGGAACTCCTCACCGAGGTCGATCCCGGTGATGACCCCGTGGTGCTCCCACCGTTGGTGACTGTCGTGGCCCAAGTCCCAATGGCCTGAGTGGCCTGGCCTGAGTGGCCTGGTCTGAGCGGCCTGCGCAATCCCCCGGCCCTCGCCATCAGGACAGCACGGCCACCATCAGGACAACGCCGCCTTCGCCTAGTCGTCACTGACCAGCGGCATGGTGACACCGGCCTCGCGACCGGACGACAGCAACTCGGACAAGACGTCCTCCCACTGCCCACCCGACCCGTTGCCCGCATCGATCCGCCTGCTCGTATCGCCGTTCGGCTCACGGGCCTGGCCTGTTCGCACCCACTCTTCTGCCGGCATCATCCCTCCCATCGGCTCCCGGGCCGACCGCTGTCGGCGGCACCCGGACGCTCAACTCACATCGGACCAGAAGGCATCGAACTGGTAGGCATCCGAATGGAACACGGTGGCCTCCGTGACCTTTCCGTGATGGATCTCGAACTCGACCGCGGCGATCACATCCAACGACTTCCCGTTGCTCGAGGCCGTCTCCCGCTGCAGTACGACGGCGCGCTCTGCGTTGGAGAACACGTCGAGCACCTCGATCTGGAACGTGTCGCCGCTCCGCTGCTTCAACTCGGCCAGCAGCGCGAGCACCCCGTCGGGACCGCGATGGTCACCTGCCAGCGGGTTCCGACCTGGCTCGTGCCAGACGACATCGTCAGCCATGACGACCTTCAGGAGGTCCAGATCCCCCACTTCGAAATCCCCGTAGGTCTTCCGGATGAGCGTGTCGTAGTTCCCTTGCTGCATCTGATCCGCCTCCATCCCCAATGGCTCGTCACGTTCCAGTATGTGCCTCGTACCGACGAGGACAAGAGGCCAAATGCCCATGATCGGCGGACACTCGGACCCCGGACTGCCTCATCAGCGGCAGCAGGGGCTGGAGGCGCCACGTCCGGCGTTCCGGGATGCCCGATATTCTCTGTTCGTGACCACCGATCTGATCCCCGCTCCCGACCTGCTCGCCGCCACTGACGCCACCGTCGTGGCCAAGTCCGTCGTCGACTCCGGTATCGCTGCACTGGCCGCCGCCGGCGGACCGGACCAAGCCCAGACCCTCGCCTACGACGTCTCCCATGCAGCGGCCGCCGTACGGACTGCCGAGTCGGTGCTCGCATATGGAAGTCACGGCGACACCGAGGCCCGGATCGCTTGCGCCTTCGTGGCAGACGCCCTGGCCGAACTGGCCGCCCGGCTGGTGGGTCGGACCGCGTCATGGGGCATCAGCTCCAACTGGATGGCCCCGGCCGAAGCGTTCGTGGCCACCTACCGGGACCCGTCGTTCCTGGCGTCGTTGGCCACAACGCAGGGCGACAGCCACCTCGATCCTGACTTCGAGTTGGTCCGTGACACGTTCCACCGGTTCGCGGCCGAGCAGATCCGGCCCCGGGCGGAGCACATCCACCGCGCCAACACCGACATCCCCGAGGAGATCATCGCGGGCATGGCCGAGATGGGTGGCTTCGGCATGTCGGTCCCCGAGGAGTACGGCGGCTTCGCCACCGAAGGCGAGGCCGACTACTTGAGCATGGTGGTCGCCACCGAGGAGCTCACCTGGGGCTCGCTCGGAGCCGGCGGGTCGCTCATCACCCGGCCCGAGATCCTGACCCGGGCCATCGTCAAAGGAGGCACCGAAGAGCAGAAGCAGCACTGGCTGCCCAAGCTGGCCACCGCTGAGGTGCTCGGGGCCGTAGCGGTCACCGAGCCGGACTTCGGCTCGGACGTCGCCGGCGTGAACCTTCCCGCCGTCAAGGTCGACGGCGGGTGGATCCTCAACGGGGTGAAGACGTGGTGCACGTTCGCGGCCCGAGCCAATGTGCTGCTCCTTCTGGCCCGGACCGATCCCGATCGCTCGAAGGGGCACAAAGGCCTGTCGATCTTCCTGGTGGAGAAGCCCCAGGCCGACGGACACGGCTTCACCTTCACCCAGGCGCCAGGCGAGGCCGGGCGGCCTGGCGACAGTGCAGGCAAGATGGAGGGACGGGCCATCGACACCCTGGGCTACCGGGGCATGCACTCCTACGAGGTGTCGCTCGAGACCTGGTTCGTGCCGGATGCCAACCTCATCGGAGGCGAGGACGGACTCGGTAAGGGCTTCTACCTGCAGATGCAAGGGTTCGAGAACGGGCGCCTGCAGACGGCGGCACGCGCTGTCGGCCTGATGCAGGCCGCCTACGAGGCCGCTGTCGAATATGCCGACAATCGGGTGGTGTTCGGCTCGCCCATCGGTGAGTACGAGCTGACCAAGGTGAAGCTGGCCCGTATGGCCGTCCTCATCCAGGCGTCGCGTCAGTTCTCCTACGAGGTGGCCCGCCTGATGTCCAAGGGCGAAGGTGTCCTCGAGGCTTCGATGATCAAGGCCTATGTGTGCCGGACCGCCGAATGGGTGACGCGCGAAGCGCTGCAGATCCACGGAGGCATGGGCTACGCCGAGGAGTACCCGGTCAGCCGCTACTTCGTGGACGCCCGGGTGCTGTCGATCTTCGAAGGCGCCGACGAGACGCTCTGCCTGAAGGTCATCGCCCGTCGGCTGCTCGCCGGCAGCTGATCGACCGACTGACCGCTCGACACAGCTGGCGCCCGCCGGACTAAGAGTCCGTGCTGACCCGGTGGAGTTCGACAGAGATCATGTCGTCCGCCAGTTCCTGGCCGCTGAACTCGCAGTCGAACGCCTTGGCCACCCGAATGACCATCTCTGCGTTAGCGGCGCTGACCGCCATGTGACAGGCCCCGTCGGAGCTGAGGCGCTCCCAGAGGATGCCGATCTCGAACCCACGTTGGAACTCGGGGTCATCGGTGTCGAAGTGCACGGTCGAATCCATAGAACGTCTATCGGCTACCCGGTGCCATCTCTTTACCTCTGATGCCGTCCTCGCCCGAACGCTGGCCGGGTTCGCTGGCAGGATCGCTGGCAGGATCGCGTCCTGGACGACAAGTCGGTTGACGTCCAGGCAGGGTGGTCCCACGATGGGAACATGACTGACACCGGCCGCCGTGTCCTCGACCAGTTCCTCGGCGCGCTCGGCAATCCAGCACCAGCCGGTCCGGTAGTGCTCACCGAGGGCGGGTCACTGCCGTCTCCCTTCGCCGTGAGCGACCTTGCCCAGGCCTCGATGGCTGCCGCCGGATCATCGCTGGCCACCCTGCTGTCTTCGCTCGATGACGCCCACACCCCGACCACAACGGTCGACCGAGATCTGGCCTCGGCCTGGTTCGGCTTCTCCATCCGTCCTAACGGGTGGGAGCTCCCCTCGCCCTGGGACGCAGTCGCCGGGGACTACGCCGCGGCCGACGGCTGGATCAAACTCCACACCAACGCCCCGCATCACCGGTCGGCTGCCCTCGCCGTCCTGGGCGTCACCGCCGACCGCTCAGATGTGGCGGCTGCAGTGTCACGCTGGGACGCCGACGAACTCGAGTCCGCCGTCGTCGCCGCAGGAGGTGCGGCTGCGGCCATGCGGTCGCAAGCCGAATGGGATCAACACCCCCAAGGGCGGGCAGTCGCCTCGGAACCACTGCTCCTTCACGAGCGGACATCGGAGGCGGCAGCCCCGCTGCTCCTCGGCGCCATGGGCGGCCCCCTCGGCGGGTTGCGGGTCCTCGACCTGACCAGGGTGCTCGCCGGCCCGGTCGCCACCCGGTTGCTGGCCGGATGGGGCGCAGACGTGCTCCGAATCGACCCTCCGGGCTGGGACGAGCCCGGGGTCGTGCCTGAGGTGACCCTGGGCAAGCGGTGTGCACGGCTCGACCTGAGGTCGATGCCAGACAGGCACCGCTTCCTCGAGCTGCTCGCAGGTGCCGATGTCCTCGTGCACGGCTACCGATCCGACGCCTTGGAACGACTCGGGCTCGGGGTCGACACCCGAGCAGACGCCCGACCGGGCCTGGTCGACGTCAGCCTCGACGCGTATGGATGGTCGGGGCCCTGGGCGGCGCGCCGAGGATTCGACAGCCTGATCCAGATGAGCGCAGGCATCGCTGAGGCCGGCATGACTGCTGCCGGTAGCGACCGTCCGGTGCCGCTACCGGTCCAGGCTCTCGACCATGCCACCGGCTACCTGCTTGCCGCATCCGCCCTCGCCGGACTGACGCAGCGGCGACGAGACGGCGTCGGCAGCCGGTGGCGCACGTCGCTGGCGGCCATGGCCCGGGTGCTGACCGATGCAGGCACCACGGATAGCGATCGCGCCGTCGACATCGACCCGGTTCGGCCCCTGCCCGATAGCCGCGTCGAGCGGACGCCGTGGGGTGACGCGCGTCGGCTCCCACCGCCCATCGACGTCGAGGGCGTTCCGCTCCGCTGGACCATCCCGGCTGGGCCGCTCGGCTCGTCAGAGCCCATATGGGCGGGCCGCTGAGCGGGAAGGTTCCACCAGCGGCATCGGCCCGCGGGCGGCGTCCGGAGCGGGTCGCTTCCGTCAGTCGGAGGCGTTGGCCGTCAGGGACCCGGCGGCGTCCCGGGCGATCTGGTCGATGAGATCGCCAGGGGTGAGCTGTTCGGACAGCAGACGGTCGAACCGGGCCGGGTCTCCCGCGGTGAACGCCCGGCACAACGGAAACCCCTCGACGTAGCAGGTCAGGTAGGCGCGCCATGTGGGATGAGTCAGGAACTCGACAGTTTTGGCCGCTCGATCGCGTGATGACAAGCCCCATCGAGCCACCTCGTCGATGACCACCTCGGGGTCGGCCCCGTCCTCGTGGAGACGGAAGGCGGCGTTGGTCCGAACTGCCCCGAGCGCCTCGCCCGCATCGGCCACCGCCGCCACCACCTCGGCGTCATAGCGGATCCCGAGCGGGGCCATGTGCTCGGCCACACGCGCCTCGCAGTGCCGGCCCCAGACCACCTCGAGGCCGAGATCTGCGAGTCCTTCTGCCAGGAGGCACTGCGGGGTGCCGACCAAGAAGATGGACTCCTCCCACCAGGGGCGCCGCCGCACCAGCCCGACCTCCTTGCGCGTGTGCTCGGTGTGGTGGCCGGGGTAGGCCTCGTGGGCCACCAGATGGGCGAGGCCGATGGAAAGGACCGGGAGGTCGGTGTTGATAGCCACGCGGCTCTGCAGGTCGCCGAGGTAGTAGTTGAACCCTCCCCACGGCTGATCGGAGACGAACTCGAACTCGACATGCTCGCCTTCGGGAAGTCCAAACAGCTCGCCAGTCCGGGCGCGCAGGTCCTCGGCGAGTGAGTGCACGGCCCGGTCGAGCTTGTCGACCGGCACTGCATGGGACTCGCGCCAAGCCACCAGACGTTCGCCCAGTGCTCCCGAGCCCGGGAGCACCTCGTCGAGTTGTCGGTGCGCCTCGACCATCGCCTCTTCATCGACCCGTGTCGGGCGCACGCCGTAACAAGCTTCGACCTCGTCGGCATAGCCGATGTGCTCGCCCGCCAGCTTGGCGCACGAAGTGGCCAGACCGACCACCTGGGCCGCGATCCAACGACGACGGGCCGGAGCCGCCGAGTCCTCGACGGCTGACGCGTCGAGGGGCGCACCGGACTCGAGTGCGGCGAGCAGGGATCGGGCCTCGGTCACCAGGCGTTCGGGCGGGACGACGGGCTCAGCGGCCACCGTCTCGGCCAGTTCGGGCGGGCCGTAGTAGGCGTCGACCATGCCGTCGATGTGCCGGCCGAGGCGAAGCCCGAGGCGCAGATACTCTTCGACGAGCCCGCCGCCGGCCACGGTCCCCATGCGAGCCGGGCCCTCAGGCCAGCTGCGCGTGCAGGAAGGCCACGGTGCGGCCCCAGAGCAGCGTGGATGCGGCCGCGTCATACACCGCGGGGCGGTCTTCGTTGAAGAACGCGTGGTCCACTCCGGGGTAGACGTAGAACGTCACGTCACGCCCGAGCGCGGTCAACTCGGCCTCGAGCGCGCTGGCCGCCTCCGGAGTGAAGGAGCCGTCGAGTGCGGCGACGTGGCCGAGAACTGCGGCGGTCATCGCCGGGTAGTCAGGTTGGGCGTCGGGCCACGGGATCACCCCGTAGGCCGGAACCACTGCCGCCACCGCATCTGGCCTTTGGCACGCCAGCACCAACGCCAGTCCGCCGCCCATGCAGAACCCGAGCACCCCGATCGAAGGCCGACCGGTGCGACGGAGCAGCTCATCGACGGCTCCGCTCAAATCGTCGGCCGCCCGGCCCATCTCGAGGGCCATCATCTCCTTGGCCGCCTCGTCGGGCTCAGTCAGAGGGACTTCCTTGCCCCGGTAGAGATCAGGAGCGAGCGCAGTGAATCCGGCCTCTGCCAAGCGGTCACAAGTACGTGTGATCTGGTCGACCAGACCCCACCACTCCTGCAGCACGAGGACCCCAGGCGTGTCGCCCGACCCCCCTGCGGGCACCGCCAGATAACCGCAACCAGTGCTCCCATTACTCGAAAAATCGACACGTTCGCCCATGCGTGGACCTTACTCGCACGCCACCGTGAACGGCCGACATTCGAGGCCCGAAACCGAGGTCTGACAACCATTCGACACCAGAGGTTGACGACAAATCCCCTGGTCAGGGCCTTGACCTCCCCTAGGGTCC
>CAININ010000287.1 GCA_903849265.1 uncultured Acidimicrobiaceae bacterium | reverse complement strand
TGCTCGAGCCGTTCGACACCAGCGATCAGATCTCTGATCTGATCGTCCACTTCGACAACCTGACCCGGGCCCACGACGCGGTGGTGCGTGCCCGCGCCCAGCTCGAGCTCCTCCAGCCCCTCGTGGCCGACATCGAGGTGCATGACAAGCTGTCGGAACAGCGCTCCTCCCTCGAGCGACAGCAGCGAGCTCTGCCGCTCTATGTTGCCGACCGGATGTGTGGGGTCCTCGACGCCGAAATCTCCACACTGGGGACCCGGGCGCTCGAGCTCGGCCAACTGCTCAAGTCACTCGAGTCGGCAATCGAGTCGTCGCGCCATGAGGAAAGCCAGCTGCGTCTCCAGATCGCCGGAAGCGGGGGTGATCGGCTGGCCGCCATCGACGTGGAGAGGAGACGGCTCGACAAGGAGAAGCCCGTTCGCAAGGACAATTTCGATCGGTACAACCAGCGCCTGGCAGAGGTAGGCATGGCGCCGGTCTCCGAGGCCGAGCAGTTCGCCGCAACGGGAGCGCGGGCAGAGTCCAGAAGGGCAGAGCTGGAGACCGAGCACGCCAGTCTCCAGAATGACCTGAGCGAACGGCGGTTCGAACAACGCTCGATCGATGAGGAGTCGAAACAGATCAACGACGAGCTGTACAGCCTGCAGTCCCGTCGTAGCAACATCCCCCGGGTCAGTCTCGAACTGCGCCAACGCCTCGGTGCTGATCTCGGGATCGACCCTGACGATCTGCCGTTCGCCGGAGAGCTCATACAGGTCCTGGACGGGGCGAGCGAGTGGGAGGGCGCGGCGGAACGGGTCCTGCACTCGTTCGCCCTCTCCTTGCTCGTCCCCGAACGTCACTACGAAGCCGTGACTGGTTGGATCAACGACCACCACCTCGGTGCCCGGATCGTCTACTTCCGGGTTCCACCACGCGTCGCCCGACCGACCCCGTCGCCACGTCAGCCTGGCCACCCGCTCCTGGTCGACATGCTCGAACTCAAACCCGACACAGGATTCGAGCAGTGGTTGGAAAGCGAACTCGGCCGTCGTGGCGACCATGCATGCGTGGACACCATGGGCGACTTCCGCGAAGCCCGCAAGGCGGTCACCCGGACGGGACAGATCAAGGACAGGGAACGGCACGAAAAGGACGACCGCAAGAGGATCGACGACCGTCGGGAGTATGTCCTCGGGTGGACCAACCAAGCCAAGGTCGAGGCGCTCGTAAGCCACGGCGCCCTGCTGCAACAGCGACTCTCGACGGCAACTCAAGTGATCGACGAGCTGGTCGGCCGGGAGAGATCGGCATCGCTCCAGCTCCAGTCGTTGGCCGGCCTTGCCGAATACGACCGATGGGAGTCGCTCGACTGGATGGTGCTGGTGAACGAGATCGCTGCGCTCCGCCTCGAGCAGGACCGCATCGCCTCGTCGTCGGACACCCTCGCCCTCTTGACCACTGCGCTCGAGCGTGTTCGTCAACAGGTGAGCCTCGACGAAGAAGAGCGAAATGGGCACCAGCGCGAGCGGGGTGCAGTGGAGGGGCGGCAACGGTCCCTGGAGGATGAACGCGACCGGTTCGCCGCGCTGCTGTCCGACACGGGTGCGCTCGAACTTGCCGCTCCTTCGTTCCCGTCCATCAACGAGCTGGTGACCACGCTGCTCGCCGGCCGGGCGCCTGATGCCGTCGTGCTCGCCACCGCCCAGCACGACCTCGGCGCCCGTCTTGGCGACGAGGTCAACGAGGTCACCAGGCAACGGGGGAACCTCGAGGTGCGCATCGTCCGTGCCATGGGCGGGTTCCGGACCAAGTATCCGACTGAAACGTCCGAGTTCGACGATTCGATGGGTTCGGCCCACGAGTACCGCCAGTTGCACCAGCGTGTGGCCACCGACGATCTTCCCCGTTTCGAGCGGGAGTTCAAGAACTACCTGAATCAGAACACGATCCGCGATATCGCCGGGTTTTCGGCGCAGCTCAACAAGCACGAGCGGGTCATCCGTGACCGCATCGAGACGATCAACGATTCATTGAAGGGCATCGACTACAACGAGGGCCGCTACATCCGGCTCGTGCCCGACCAGACCCCGAACATCGAGGTACGCGAGTTCCGGGCCGAACTACGGGCCTGCACGGACAATGTGGTCGGTGCCGTCGCCAACGATCAGTACTCGGAAGAGAAGTTCCTCCAGGTGAGGAAGATCATCGAGCGGTTCAAGGGCCGAGAGGGAGTTGCTGACCAGGACCGCAGTTGGACGCGCAAGGTGACCGACGTCCGTCAGTGGTTTGTGTTCTCGGCATCAGAACGCTGGCGTGGCGATGACGTCGAGCACGAGAACTACACGGACTCGGGCGGCAAGTCGGGAGGGCAGAAGGAGAAGCTGGCCTACACGGTGCTGGCCGCGTCGTTGGCGTATCAGTTCAAACTTGACTGGGGCGCCGAACGATCGAAGTCCTTCCGGTTCGTCGTGATCGATGAAGCCTTCAACCGGGGTTCGGAGCTCTCCACCCGCTACGCCCTCGACCTGTTCACCCGTCTCGGCCTGCAGCTCCTGATCGTCACTCCACTGCAGAAGATCCACGTCATCGAGCCCCATGTTGCCGCCGTCGGCTTCGTCGACAACCCGAGCGGCAGCTACTCGCGCCTGCAGTGCCTGACCATCACTGAGTTCCGGAGCCAGCGCGAGGAGCTCGCCAACGGGCCCGATCCTCGAGTGCCTGACGAGGTGGCGGTCGTCGACGCACCATGACAACTTGGACGAACGTGGACGACCTGGTTGCGATATTGCGCAAGCGGTGGAATACAGGTCGCTACCTGCGTGAGCACGCGGAAGGTTTGGCGTGGACACCGATCGAACTTCCGGTCAAGTCGCCGTCGGCCGATGAGCTGCTCCATCGATTCGACGATGTCGTGCGTTGGGCCGGGCGGTTCGAACGGGAGAGTCGGACCAAGGCCGGGGTGGCACGGTTCGCCGTGGAGTACCGGACGATCAGAGGCAAGAGTCTGGGATCGAACTCGGTGCCGGCACGCATCCGGATCGAACACTTTGCTCAGCTGTGCGCCCTGCTGGGCACGATGCCTGAAGTGCGGAGCCTCGAGGAGATCATCGACCAGACGATGGACGCCGTGCCCGAACTCGTGCCGTGGGTGCGTGCTCGCCCGCGCCAGGCGATCGACAACGACGCGGTCTGGAGCGGTCTGCTCGCCGTCGTCGCCTGGATCACGCATGCGAGTACCGAGGAGATCTACCTGCGCCAGATCGACGTCGAGGGCGTCGACACCAAGTTCGTGGATCTTCACAAGAAGGTGCTCGACGAGCTGCTCACCGAGGTGCTGCCCGAAGGACGGATCGACACGCAGTATCCGGCGGGCGAGTTCGCCCGGCGCTATCGCTTCTTGGCCAAGCCGGAGTACACACGCTTTCGTGTGCTCGGATCTGAGCCGGCCTTGCCCGAGGCGTGCACCGAGTTCACGTTGCGGACCGAGGAGCTCGCAGCACTGGAGCTGACGTCCCGGTTCTTGTTCGTGGTGGAGAACGAGATCACCTACCTGGCGTTTCCTCGTGTGCCCGATGCTCTCGTGGTGTTCGGATCAGGGTTCGGACTCGGCTCGTTGCGGCCGCTCCCATGGCTGGCCGGCAAGGAGATCGTGTACTGGGGTGACCTCGACACGCACGGGTTCGACATCCTCAATCGGCTCCGGTCGCGATTCGACTCGGTTCGATCGATCCTGATGGACGAAGCCACGTTGCTGTCGCATCGGAGTCAGTGGGTCACCGAGCCCAGCCCGACCGACCGGACGCTCGCGAATCTGACCGAGGCCGAATCGGCGCTCTACGGCGATCTTGTCGAAGACCGGTTCGGTCCCTCGATCCGCCTCGAGCAGGAGCGGGTCCGGCCTTCGCTAGTACAACGGGCGTTGGAGCCTCTGTTGACCTGACCAGAAGTCGAACCGACCCACTGATGACCTAACGGCGTGTGTCCTATTTGACGGCCACAGGCCGTGAGGGCTTGCCCTTGACGAGTGACGCGTCATTGGTCTGTCCACTGTCTTCACTTCCGAAATCCCCCCGCCGGGCTTGATGTCATCCATGGGGGCATCGAGTGACGTCTTGCTATATGCCATCCATTGGAATCACGACTGCGCCGAGCAGTGACGCCATCTCATCAACGAGGATTCGTCCCGGCCCTTCGACCAGTGCGATGCTGCCAAATCCCACTCTCTGCCACCCGCCGCGCCCGCTTGGGTAGCGGTCGCCAAAGAGGATCACCACTTCGACGGGCATG
>CAININ010000286.1 GCA_903849265.1 uncultured Acidimicrobiaceae bacterium | reverse complement strand
CTGGCTGACACGCTCACCTCGGAGCAGTTCGAATACCGCGGCGAGGCGGACAGCGGCGGGATCTTCGCTGACGAGGCACGGGGGGCCACCCGCGTGGTCGACGGGGCGTGCATCTTCCTCAACCGCCCCGGGTTCGCTGGTGGTAGCGGCTGCGCACTCCACCTGGCCGCTCAGGCCTGCGGCGAGTCACCACTCGACTGGAAGCCGTCGGTGTGCTGGCAGCTCCCCGTCCGGGTCGACTGGGCCGAGGATGGCGCCGGGGGCGAGGTGGCCACCGTGCGTGCCTGGAGCCGAGCGGACTGGGGCCCAGAAGGCGAGACCATGCACTGGTGCTGCACCGAAGGCGAACGCGCCTACGTAGGCGACCGCCCAGTGGTCGAGTCCCTCGCCGAAGAGTTGCAAGCCCTGGTGGGCGTGCCGGTCTACCTCGAGCTACGAAAGCGACTGAACGACTGAGCCACTGAGCGACTGAGCGGATCGCCCGATGAGACCAACGTCGGACACCAGGAGCCACCGGTATAGGCAGGCCCGACCGGTAGTGTCGGCGGATGCCCGACGAGGTGACCACCACACTGGGCCGTGTCGCGGCCGGGCTGCCCGGCGGCGGCGAGTCCCGCCCCGGACAGGTCGAGATGGCCGTCGCGGTCGCCACCGCCATGGCCGGCGGCCGCAATCTCGTCGTCCAGGCGGGTACCGGAACCGGCAAGTCGCTCGCCTACCTCGTGCCGGCTGCGCTCTCTGGCGAAAAGATCGTCGTGGCCACCGCCACCAAGGCGCTGCAGGACCAGTTGGCCGACAAGGACCTCCCCTTGGTTGCCGCCGCCACCGACAACGGCCTCACCTTCGCCGTACTCAAGGGTCGCAGCAACTACGTGTGCCGCCAGCGGGTATCCGAGATAGGCGGCCGAGGAAGCCAACTGACGCTCGCCCCCGGGTCGGCAGATCCCCCTGATGCCGACGACACGTTGACCGCCGGTTCCGAGGCCGACACCACCGATCCCTCCACCATCGCCGAACAGGTCCGGAGCTTGGTCAGGTGGGCCGAGGACACAACCGTCGGCGACCGGGCCGAACTCTCCTTCGAGCCGCACTTTCGGGCTTGGGCCATGGTCTCGACCACCGCCCGCGAGTGCCCGGGGGCGTTCCGGTGCCCCTCAGGTCGGGACTGCTTTGCCGAGCATGCCCGCGCCCGGGCTGCCGAAGCCGACGTCATCGTGGTCAACACCCACCTCTACGGGGCCCACCTCGCCAGCGGGGGTGCCGTGCTGCCCGAACACCAGATCGTGGTGTTCGATGAGGCCCACGAGGTCGAGGATGTGATGACCGACAGCCTGGGGCTCGAAGTAGGACCCGGAAGGTTCCGGGCCCTGGCGATCGCCGCCCGTCCCGTTGTCGACTCCGACGACGAAGGAGCCGGGAAGGCCATCGAAGCAGTGGCCGACCTCGCTGATGTGTTCCACCGAGTCCTGCGCCCCTGGTCGGGCCGGCGCATCCCCCAGCGCGACCTGATGGACGGGGTCGATCCCGGTGTGCCCGACGCAGCCGCTGCTCGAGCATCCGTGACCGATGCCGACCAGGATGCCGAACAGGATGCCGACGAGCCCCAGGGATTGGACCTCGGCCTGGCGCCGTTGCCCAAATCGATGAAGCGGACGGTTGCCGCACCCGCCTCGACGGCGAAGGCGACGGCCGTGCGGGCAACGGCAGTTGGCAGCGACCCGGCCATCGGCACATTGCTGGCGCTCGCCACTGGGCGGGTCGGTCGGCTGGTCGATCAACTGCGTCGGGCCGAACGGGCTGCCGGCGAGTCCGAGCCCCCGACCGACCGGTCGCGGCGGGACCGAGTCCTGCTGGCCGCCGGCCACCTGGCTGCGGATCTGGCCCGCCTGGCCATGCTGGGCGACGAGGAGGTGGCCTGGGTGGAGGATGGGTCCCGCCAGCCCTCTCTGCGGGTCTCTCCCATCGATGTCGGGCCTCTCCTGGCCGAGCAGTTATGGAGGTCGGTCACCGGGGTGCTCACTTCGGCAACGGTGCCGATCGGGCTGGCCGAACGACTTGGCATGCCGCTGGCTGCCACCGACATCCTCGATGTCGGCAGCCCGTTCGACTATCGATCCAACGCGCTCTTGTACGTGGCCCGCTCCCTTCCCGACCGCCGCAAGCCCGAGGCCGAGCCGGCCATGCACGACGAACTCGAGGTGCTCATCAACGCTGCCGGTGGCCGCACGCTGGCACTGTTCACCAGTTGGCGGGCCATGCGGGCCGCAGCCGAGGTGCTCGGCGAGCGGCTGGACGTGCCGATCCTCAGCCAGTCCGACCTGCCCAAGCCAGCCCTCGTCGAGGCATTCCGGGCCGACGAGACAGCCTGCCTCTTCGCCACCCTCGGGTTCTGGCAGGGCGTCGATGTGCCGGGCCGCACGCTCAGCCTCGTCACCATCGACCGGATCCCGTTTCCACGTCCAGACGACCCGGTCCTCGAGGCCCGCCGGGAGCTAGCCGGACCGGGGGCCTTCGGCACCGTCGATCTTCCCCGAGCGGGAACCCTTCTGGCCCAGGGGGCCGGTCGCCTGATCCGGACGGGGTCCGACCGAGGCGTCGTGGCCGTGCTCGACAGTCGCTTGGCCAAGGCCAGCTACCGCAGCGCACTGCTGGCACGGGTTCCGCCCATGAAGCGCACCCTCGACCGAGACGAGGTCGTGGCCTTCTTGGCGGACATCGCAGCGACGGCGGACGCCGGGGCCTGACCGCCGGCGGGCTTGGCTGTCACTGGGCTGGCCGTCCCAACCGAGGCGGGCGGCGATCACCGTTCTACTCAGAAGCCGAGGCGGTCGAGCGCTTCCTCGCGCTGCTGCCAACGCTTCTCCACCCGGACGAACAACTCGAGATAGGCACCGGGATCCATCTGCTTGCGCACGGCGATCCCGACCTCTTTGAGCGTCTCTCCGCCTTTGCCGATGACGATGCCCTTCTGCGAGTCGCGCTCGACCAGAATTTCGCAACGGACCCGGGGCCACTCCCACTCGGTCACCCGGCAGGCGATGGAGTGCGGCAGCTCGTCGGCGACCCGGTAGAGCAGCTCTTCGCGGACCAGGTCGGCCACCCAGAAGGCTTCAGCCACGTCGGTGACCATGCCGTCGGGGTAGTAGTGCGGGCCCTCGGGCATGCGCTCGATCAGCGCGTCGACGAGTTCGGGCACGCCGTCACCGGTCGTGGCGGACAGCGGGTAGTACTCGACCGGGACCGGGTCTCCGCCCTGTTCGGCATCGAGGGCGTCGACGACAGCCGACACCCCCGTCAGATGCCCGAGAACACCATCGCCACCGACCCGGTCGATCTTGTTGACCACCACCATGAGTGTCGGGCGGCCCACGACGTCAGCTGACGCTCCGCCGAGCTCGACGGTGAGCGCGGCAGACCGAGCCATGGCCCGCACCCGCTTGACGGAGTGCGCCAGCACCATCCGGTCGCCGGGTCCAACGGCCCCGGTCGCCTCGACCAGTGCCACCACGGCGTCGACATCGTCGAGCGATGAGGTGGCCGACTCGTTCATCCGTGTGCCGAGGGCTGTCTTCGGCTTGTGCAGGCCCGGGGTGTCGACGAAGACCACTTGGGCGTCCGGTCGGTTGAGCACGCCCCGCACCTGGGACCGCGTGGTGTTGGGACGAGGGGAGACGATGGTCACCTTCTGTCCCACCATGGAATTGACCAAGGTGGACTTGCCCACGTTGGGCCGGCCCACGACGGCGACGAATCCGGAACGGAACATGCTCATGCCTTTCCTGCTGCAGTAGTACCGGCCAGAGGCACGATGGACACCCGTGCGATCCGCCTGCCGTTCACCCCGTCGACCGTGAGCCGCAGTCCGTCGGAGGTGACCGACTCCCCGGTCACGGGCACGTGGCCCAAGAGGTCGAAGACCAGTCCGGCGACCGTATCCCACGCCCCGGTCGGAAGATTGGCGCCCAGCAGGTCGTTGACCTCGTCGACGGCGACCCTGCCGCTGACGCGGAGTCCTCCGTCGGCCAACTGCTCCACCGTTGTCTCCTCGACGTCGAACTCATCCACGATCTCCCCCACGAGCTCCTCGATCAGATCCTCCAGAGTGACGAGTCCGGCGGTCCCGCCGTATTCGTTGACCACGACCGCCAGGTGGAACTTGTCCGACTGCATCTCGCGCATCAGGTCGGCCACCCGCTTGGTCTCGGGGACGAAATGCGTCGCTCGCAGATGGGCACCGACAGGCTCATCGCCCTTGCCGGCCCGCACCTGGCGGATCAAGTCCTTGGTGTAGGCGACGCCGACCACATCGTCGATCTGCTGGGCGACGGTCGGCATGCGGCTGAAGCCGGCTTCGAGGGCAAGATCCAGTGCGGCTTCCACTGTTCCGTCGGCACCGACGGTGACCATGTCGGTGCGGGGCACCATGACCTCGCGGACGACGGTGTCGCCGAACTCGATGATCGAGTGGATGAGGGCCCGCTCTTCTCGCTCGATGACATCGCCCTCGACCGCGACATCCGCCATGGCCAAGAGCTCGGACTCGGTGACGAGGGCACCCATGTAGCCGCCCCTTTGGCCGATGAACAGGTTGGCCAGGCCGATCAGCCCGCCCGACACCATCCGGACCGGCCAGAACCGCACGACAGCCGAGACGATCGGGGCGCTGAACAGCGCGGCCCGCTCGGGGTGGTGGACGGCCCAGTTCTTGGGCACGGCCTCGGCGAACACGAAGATGACCACGATTTCGAAGACCGTGGCGGCCACCACGCCCCATGCTCCGAACCACTGGACAGCCAGGATCCCCACCAGCGTCGCCACCACCAGCTGACAAATGAGCACGAGCAGAAGGACCGGATTGAGAAACCCCTGCGGATCCTCGGTCAGACGGATGAGCACCTTGGCTCCGCGCTTGCCCTCGTCAGCCAGACTCTTGGCCTTGGCTCGGCTCATCCGGACCAACGCCGTCTCGGCCAGGGCCAGAAGCCCCGAAACAGCCAGCAGGACCACCACCACCACGGACAGCGCCAGGTCCCCAGGGTTGACTGCAGCGATCGGCATCATGTCGGGAGGTCGAGCAGCGGGGCCGCTCGGTAGAAACGGTCGAGGAGCTGCTGCTCGCGCCGCTCCATCCGCTCCGCCTCGTCGTCGACCATGTGGTCCATACCGAGCAGATGAAGTATCCCGTGGACGACGAGCAGTGCGATCTCATCATCGAATGTGACCCCGTGGTCCACGGCATTGCGGGCGGCCACGGTCGGACAGATGACGACGTCCCCGAGCAGCAGGTGGCGACCGGTGGCCGCCTCGATCGATGCCGGACCAGTCCCGCCTTCGTCCGGGGAGCGGCCGCTGCGGTCGACCTCGTCCTCGATCGGAAAGGACAGCACGTCGGTGGGCCCCTGCTTGTCGAGAAAACGTTCGTTGAGTGCTGCAATCGAGTCCTCGTCGATGAACAGCAAGGAGACCTCGGTGTCCGACACGATCCCTTCGGCCTCGAGCACGGATCGGGCCAGCGCCGCCCAGCGCTCGACGGCAACGGGGTGGTCGGCCTGCTCGTCGGCCGCATAGATATCGAGTGTCATTCCCGTGCCGCTCCGTTGGTTGGTGCCGAGTTGTTGGTTGGTGCCGAGTTGTTGGTTGGTGCCGAGTTGTTGGCCGATACTGAAGCATCGACCCGGTCGTAAGCGGTGACGATGTCAGCGACGATCTTGTGGCGCACCACGTCCTGGGCCTTCAAGTGCACGAATGCGAGGTCGGGAACCCCGCTCAGAATGGCCTCGAGCCCCACCAGCCCGGATCGGCCACCAGGGATGTCGACCTGTGTCATATCCCCGGTGATGACCGCCTTCGAGCCGAAGCCGATGCGGGTCAAGAACATCTTCATCTGCTCGGGGCTGGTGTTCTGAGCCTCATCGAGGATGATGAAGGAGTTGTTCAGAGTCCGTCCCCGCATAAAGGCGAGCGGTGCCACTTCGACGTCGCCCTTTTCGATGAGTCGCTGCGCTCCCTCGGCTTCGAGGAGGTCGTGCAGCGCGTCATACAGAGGACGAAGGTAGGGGTCGACCTTGGCCAGCATGTCTCCGGGAAGGAAGCCCAACCGCTCCCCGGCTTCTACAGCAGGGCGGGTGAGGATGATCCGGCTGACCTGACGGGCCTGCAGCGCCTGCACCGCGAGGGCCACGGCCAGATACGACTTGCCGGTACCGGCCGGCCCGATCCCGAAGGTCACCAGATTGCGGGTGATGGCGTCGGCATAGGCCTTCTGCCCCCCCGTCTTCGGCCGTACGGTGCGCCCTCGCGAGGAGCGGAGCAGCTCGCTGGTGAGCACCTCGGAAGGACGGACATCGTCGCGCATCATGTCGATGGTGCGGGTCAGCTGCACCGGGTCGAGGCCCTGTCCCGCTTCGAGCAGGATGATCAGCTCCTGGAACAGGGTCGCCACCCGGTCGACCGAGCCGACGGATCCGCCGTCGGCGGCTTCGATGGAGACCTCGTTGCCGCGCACGGCGATACGGACATCAGGAAAGGCGTGCTCGATCATGCGGAGCAGCTCATCGCGCTGGCCGAGGAGACCGGCCATGAGGTGGTTGCCGGGAACGAAGATCTTTACCGGGGTGCCTGCCACGTGCGCTCTGACTGCGACCTTACCAGCGGCCCGGGACGTCTCGGACGCGCCGTGCCGTCGCCGGACGAGGATCGCCGGAGGTCAGGAACGAATCAGCCCGGGGGCCAGTCGAACGATCGGCCTCCGAGGAGGTGGAGGTGGAGGTGGGAAACGCTGTTGGAGGCGTCGGGGCCCACATTGAACGCGAGCCGGTACCCCCGGTCCGGTCCACCGAGTCCTTCGGCGTCGGCCACGGCCTTGGCCGCAACGAGCAGGGCGGCGACATCGTCCGCGTCCTCGGGGACGACTGTGCCGGCGTCGACGATGTGGCGTCTGGGCACCACGAGGACGTGCACCGGAGCCTGAGGGCTGATATCTCGGAAGGCAACGGTCCGTTCGTCCCGGCGGACGACATCGGCAGGAATGTCACCAGAGACGATCCCGCAGAACAGGCAGTCGGGGTCCCTGGTCATCACGCTTTGCTCAACCTTCTGCCGCCATCGGCTCCCGGGCACTGTCGGCCGCCCGGTCGGCGAGGTCGTGGACGATCCTGGTCGGACCCTTGACCTCGGGGTAGAGATGCTCCAAGCTGCCCGGGACAATCCGGCTGGCTTCGATGAAGGTGTCCACATCGGACTCCTTCAGGCGGATGACACGCCCGAACTTGTAGGCGGTCAGGCCTCCTTCGTCGATGAACCGGTAGAGGCTGCGCAGGGTGACTCCGAGGTGTTCGGCCGCCTCTTTGGTGCTGAGCCAGCTGACGTGGTCGGCGTGGGAGTCCGACATCAGATCGCGACGAGCAGGCCGAGTTCGTCCAGGCGGGCGCCCATGTTGTCCGGCGTAACCCCGAACAGACAGGCGATGGCACGGACGTCTTCGGCACGGATGGTGATCATCCGGCCGTTGAAGTCCTGGCGATGCACCTGGATCATGCTGAGGAACCGGCGCAAGAGGTCACGTTCTGGGCCGCTCACCGTGTGCAGCTTGGTCAGGTCGATGGCCACCTGTTCGGTAAAGCCTGAGCTCGGCGCGGCGCGGCGCCCCTCGGACGACAACGCGTCAGGAGAGTTCGCCACTCCCCACCGGCCGCCGACCGTCGCATCGTCATTGGGGAGGAGCTGATCGACCGGCACGTCGTAGAGCTTGGCCAGGCGCTGCAGCCGGGGAACGGAGATGGCCCGTTCGCCCCGCT
>CAININ010000285.1 GCA_903849265.1 uncultured Acidimicrobiaceae bacterium | reverse complement strand
TGGTCCTCTACCTTTCTTGGAAGGGCCGCACCGACGGATCGGTGACACCGAAGGGGTGTACCTCCAGTAAACACCCCCGGAGCGACAATTCATCCGCATGCACCTCAATCGGGACTCTCTTGCAACTCCGGTCCAGGTCAAGTGGGAAGATCGGGCGATGACGCTTCCGCCTCCGACCCGTCGACCGGTCGTCCCGTCGGCCCGTCGCTCCGTCGGCCCGTCGCTCCGTCGGCCCGTCGCTCCAGCCCACCGCGGTCCACCGGGTCCGGTGCCGTGCCTTCGGGCCCCATCGGGCGGCAGCGGTGGCCGCTCTATGACTGAGTTCGACGCAGTTGTCGTCGGTTCGGGCCCTAACGGGCTCGCTGCAGCGGTGACCCTGGCGCGCGCCGGACTGTCGGTCCATGTGGTCGAAGGTGCTTCCACGGCAGGCGGAGGATGCCGCACCGAGGAACTGACGCTGCCCGGATTCCGTCACGATGTCTGCTCGACGGCCCACCCGCTGCTGGCCCTTTCGCCGTTCTTTGCCGATCCGGTCTTTGACGACCTGCGCTCCCGGCTCGTCCAGCCGCAGGTCCCTTTCGCTCATCCCCTCGACCACGGGATGGCCGTCGCTGCCTTCCGGTCCCTGGAGGCCACAGCGGAGGCGCTCGGTCACGACGGACCGGCCTACCGGCGACTGTTCGCTCCACTGGTCGACGATGCTGCTGCGTTGGCCGCCGGAGTGCTAGCTCCGATCCGGTCCTTGCCCGCCCACCCACTTGCCATGACCCGGTTCGGTTGGCACGGCGCCCGCAGTTTCGAGCACCTGGCGGGGCGATTCACGTCAGAACCGGCCCGGGCGCTGCTGGCGGGTGCGGCCGCCCATGCTGTCCGCCCCCTGTCGGCCCCGATGACGGCCGGGTTCGGACTGCTGCTGACGCTGGCTGCGCACGCGGTGGGATGGCCGGTGGTGTCTGGCGGGAGCAGTGCGGTGGCTGGGGCGCTCGAGTCCGAGGTGCGGCGTCTCGGCGGAACCATCGAATTCGGTCGGTGGGTGACCCGGCTCGACGAGCTGCCCCGATCGACGGTCGTCGTGTTGGACGTGTCGCCGGGAGCGCTCCCGGACTTGGTGGGCGATGCCCTTCCCGGTGCATACCGGCGGGCTCTTGGGAGATTCCGACGCGGACCAGGAGTGTGCAAGGTGGACTGGGCGCTGGCCGGCCCTGTGCCGTGGTCGGCGGAGGTCTGTCGATCGGCCGGAACGATCCATCTCGGGGGGACGGCTGCAGAGGTGGCGGAGGCGGAGGCGACTGTCGCGACCGGTCGCCACCCGGAGCGGCCCTACTGCATCATCGTGCAGGCCGGAGTGGCCGACCCGTCCCGCGCCCCGGCGGGGCGAGAGGCCCTCTGGGGGTACTGCCATGTGCCCCACGGGTCGGACCGCGACATGACCGCGGCCATCGAAGCGCAGATCGAGCGGTTCGCCCCCGGGTTCGCCGATCTGGTCTTGGAACGACGCACGGTCACAGCAGCCCGGATGTCCGAAGGCAATCCCAACTACCCGGGCGGGGACATCGGCGGCGGGGCGAACGACCTCGCGCAGATCCTGTCCCGTCCGGTGCTGGCATGGAACCCCTATCGGACTCCGGTCGACGGGGTCTACTTGTGCTCGTCCTCGACTCCTCCGGGCGGGGGAGTCCATGGGATGTGTGGGGTCTACGCCGCCCGAACCGTGCTTCGCGACCAGTTCGGTGGCCCCCCGCCCTTCGCTCGCTGATGGATCGTCGACGGGGTCCTGGGAGCCTCGGGTTCAGAGGGTGCCGATCCTCTGCGATGATGACCCACCGAGATACACCCGCCCCGGGTGGATCGGACCCGGAAGGACCGGAAGCATGGAAGGCCCCATCACCGACGCCGCCCGTGAGGCGATGCTGCAGGCAGCCCTCTCTCAGGTGGATGTGCGCGTCCTGAGAGATTCGCTTCAGGCAGTCAGCGACCCCCGGTTCCCCATCTCCAAGCCGCTCGCCAACTCGTTGGCTGCGTTGCGCAAGCACCGCGACCCCCAGTCCGTGCTGGGCCGGGTCCAGTACCGGGCGGCCCTTCCCTACGCCGCGGCGGCACTGGCGCAGCCCTGCCTGGCCGCCGTCATCGAGCACCTGGGGGAGAATGCCGACGAACCGACCCGTGAACAGCTGATCGAGGCCGTCGACGCCGTGGGCGAGACGTATGACGACATCACGATCGCCGTCATGTTGGCCTCAGTGGCCGACAGCGACATGGCTGCCTCCGACCTGTGCTTCACCGTCCTCGACACCGATGACCGATTCGGCCTGACCGACTGGGCCCGGTTCGAGCGGGCCGAGGTAGTGCCGTCCGTGCCCCGCACCCCGGTGCCGGTCTCCACTGAACAGCGCGAAGCCCGCAAGGCGAAGAAGCAGCGGGATGCCGATGAGAAGCGGCACCTTGCCGACGCCAAGGCGAAGGTGGCAGAGCAGGTCCGTGCGGCACGAAAGAAGGAGCGGGCGGCGGCACCCGGTCGTGGAGGCGAGGCCGTGGTGGCCGAGCGCCCCAAGGTCTCGGTCGCCCCGTCCCTCGGTCATCGCCGTGCCATCCTCACTCCTCTCGAGGAGGAGGAGTTCGACCGGGACGACCCGTGGTCGACCGGAGTGGTGCTGGCCTGGGTTCGCTTCGATGCGCAAGACGAGGAGCGCTCGGGTGGCGAAGGCAAGATCCGTCCTTGCGTGGTGATTGCCGGAACGCCGACTCATGTGCTCGTCCGTCCGGGCTATTCGGAGGGCGGTGTCAAGAGCCGCGACTGGAAGTGCACCCCGGTTCGGTACTGGCGTCAGTCCGGGTTCGATCAGCCCACGTGGATCGACGTGGACGCCGTCCGGATCCCGAGACCCGAGAACGGCCCGGCGGGCTGGCTCGAGCCCGACGACTGGAACGCGCTCTGGTAGGTCGCTGAACAGGCTGTACGTCGATGTGAGCCGGGGCCCGTCGTGCGGCCCGGCTCTGCCGTTGCCGGACGGTGTGCTCCGTCCGGGCAATCGAACTGCAACTCGGTTACGCTCTGCTCGGTCAGGACGGGTAGGGCTCCCAAGGCAAGGGACACACAGGGCGTCGGGCGCGTAGGCGGCGGCGCGAGGAGGTTGACATGGATCGAAAGATCGTGTTCGGGTGCGGAGCAGTTGCTCTGGCTCTGGGCGTCTCGGTTGGAACCGGATCGGGGTTCGCCGATGCGGCGCCTGTTCCGGTGCCGTTCTCAGGGGCGATGACGTGTTCGCTGGCCGGCTCCTACATCTTCAGTCCCGGGCTGGACAATGCTGGTTCAGCGCAGTCGACGGTGACCGTCAAGGCCAAGTTGACGTCCTGTCACGGCGTCGGAGCCACCAACGGCACGGCCTCCATCGTGAGCGGCCACCTGGTCGCCACCTCGGCCACCACCATCGCCAACAGCTGGGGGGGCGTCACCGGTGGTGAGGCCCTGCCGGTGCTGACCGGGACGATCGCATGGCAGGTGTCGGGCGGCCACGCCACCGAGACCAACGTGACGCTGACGAGCCAGGCGATCTCCTACAACACAGGGACGAACGTGATCTCACTCTTCGTAACTCCTGTCCTGTCCGGCGGTTCTTACTCCGGCCAGGCGACGACGACCAGCGGACTGACGGCCAATGTGGCCGGTGTCACACTCTCGGCAAAAGCCGGGAAGAACAGCGTCAAGATGATCGCCTTCGGGACGAACGGCGGCAAGATCACGATGGGAGCCGGAGCCTGATGCGCACCACTCGATTCCTCGCCCGCCGTCCGATGGCCCGCCTGGTAGCAGCCACGGCCGCGGCCGGCACGGCCTCCCTGCTGCTCGTCGGCGTCCTGCAAGTGCCTGCGGGTGCCGTCACCGGCGGCCCCTACAACACGTCGGTCGTTGTCTCCTCGGCACCTCTGGCTGCATATTCCGGTCAGTCGGTGACCTTCTCGGCCAAGGTCGGTTCGTCAGGACACGGCACGCCGTCGGGCACCATGACCTTCTCTATCGTCGGTTCGGACGCATCGGTCGTCAACTGCGACGCCGGCAACGTCGTCCCCTTCACCGGGGGAGTGGCCACGTGCGTCGTGGCAGGCGGCTTGGCCGCAGGCGGCAGCACCTTCACGGTGACCGCTGCGTACTCCGACACCGCCGACTCGACCTACAACCCGAGCACGGGCACGAAGACGGCCACCATCAAGCAGGGCAAGAGCACCACGGCAGTCACTTCGTCGGCCAACCCGTCGGTGACGGGGCAAGCGGTGTCGTTCAACGCCGCGGTCGCAGCCGTAGCCCCGGCGATCGGCACCCCGTCCGGCTCGGTGACCTTCGCCGGAGTCAGCTGTGACGGCGGAAACACGATCACGCTGTCGGGCGGGCTCGCCCAGTGTGTGATCTCCGGTGGACTGGCCAGCCAGATGACGCCGATCCTCGTGACCGGTGCCTACTCCGGCGACCCGCAGTTCCTGACCAGCACGGGCAACGTCAAGCAGACGGTGGGCAAAGCAGGGGGGACGGTGGCGCTGACCGCCAACCCGAACAACTGCGTGGGTGACATCTGCACCATCGGCCAAGGGACCCCGGTGTCCTTTACCGGAACGGCGACCACGAAGGGAACCGACGGCGGCACCGGAACTCCGACTGGCAGCCTGGCGTTCTCGGTCATCCAGGCTGGGTCGAAGACCTCGCTGACGTGTGATGGCGGCTCCAACACCGTCGCTCTGGTCGCCGGCCAGGCCACCTGCAACTTCTCGGGCGGGTTGTCGGCCAGCGTCTACTTCACGGTGACAGCGACTCTGGTCTCCACCGGGTACGCGGCGGCGTCGGCCACCTTGTACGAGAACTCGGCGCTCGCGGGCACGAACACAACCACAGACGCACTGCACGCCCTCGGCGCTGGTCAGTCCTTCACGGTCACCGCCCGGGTGACCACGGTCGGCTACGCCGGGTCCAACACCCCCGGCGGGTTCGTGAACGTGCTGGTCTGCGGAGGCAACTCGAACGGGTATAACGGCTGCCAGGGCGGTGCCGCTCCGGTCGGTGCCGGTGGTGTCGCCCAGTTCCTCGTCGGTGGAGGCGAGTATCCAGGTGGCTATTCGGTGACCGCCATCTACACCGGGGACGCCAACTTCTATTCGAGCACCTCGCACCTGAGGAACTTCTTCATCGGCAAGTCGACCACCACGCTCACGCTCAGCCAGTACGGCGGGTTCGTGACCGTGAGCGGCGATGCGGCCACGATCACCGCCACGGTGGTCGCTCCCAACGGGGCTGCCGGATCGGTGCCGATCGGTCCGATGAGCGGCAACATCACGTTCACCATCACCGACTCGCTCGGGACCCCCGTGACCTGCGTCGGCGGCAACTCCGTGCCTCTGGCTATCGACCTCGGGCAAGTCGAGGGAACGGCAACGTGCTTCTTGGCGCCGGGCTCGGTGACGACGGCATCGCCCAGCGGCTCGCTCTACACGATCCAGGCCAACTACGGAGGCGACTCCAACTACGTGGTCTCCAACGCGCAAGTGAAGTTGGCGGTCGTGCCGCCCATCGCCTGACGTTCTCCTAGGTTCGCCAGTCGTCAGAACAATGCGACCCTAGAGGGCGCACCACCTGGGATCCTGATCCCCGGGGGTGCGCCCTCTGGTATTTGCTGACTGGGTCGGAATGAAGGGGCGTCGCCGCACGGCAGAAGCCGCGGCAGCGGAAGTTGCCGTCAGGCTCCTCGGGTCGGTTCCCGAGTGTGGACCGAGTCGTGGATGAGTAGGAACCGCATCGGCGAGTACCCAGGTCGGGGTCGGAACGTTCGTGCCGGACCGGATGAGTCCAGCCAGCGTGGTGGCGGCGAAGGCGATGGCCAGCCCGAGGTGCCCTACTCGGAGGGCCCAGACGGTGAACCTTCAATGCGCGTTCTGTTGCAGCCCCGGTGGATTGACCATGCCGGCGATGGCTCCTCAGTCGTCGATGGCTTCGATGCCGAGCTGCTTCGCTCGTGCGACGGTGTCCTTCATCGCTTGGAGGACATCGGGGGCGTGTCCCTCCCAGTCTGCGAGCTCGCCTGTGACCAAGAGCGGGTGGCGTGAACGGTACGACCTCGTCGGGTTACCAGGGAACTTCTTGTCGGTGAGGTTCGGGTCGTCCTCGATCGGGCCGGTCGGTTCCACGATGTAGATCCGACCGGGACCCTCGCCGATCGCCAGTTCGGCGCCCCAGATGGCGGCATCCACGGTGGCCGTCAGGTAGACGTGGTTGGCCTTTCTGCGACTGCCGAAGTTGGAGGTGAATCCCGGCTCGATCAGGTCTCCAGGCTGCAAGTTGGCAGAGGTGCCGTGGTAGTAGCGCTCTTGGCCTTCATCACTCATGCGCCCATGGTGACATGCCGAGGCGAGG
>CAININ010000284.1 GCA_903849265.1 uncultured Acidimicrobiaceae bacterium | reverse complement strand
GCCGTGTGGAGCCAGCCCCGTGAGGTTCGTGCCATGTATGCAGACGGCCGATGGACCCCCGAGCAGATCGCCCAGCGGCTCGACTCGACCGTGGGCCAGGAGCGCATGCCTCTGCTGGATCAGCTCGAGGCGTACCGCAAGGCAGCGGAAGAGAAGGCCGCAGCCGAAGCCAAGACGGCCGGCTGAGCCTGGCCGTCGGTACCTAGTCTTCGACGAGGTCCGGCTCGTCCAGGACGCAGAACTCGTTTCCCTCGGGGTCGGCAAGCACCACCCACGACTCGTTCCCGGTCTGGCCGATGGACGGTCGGGTCGCCCCGAGGGCCTCAAGTCGCTCGACCTCGCGTTCGTGGTCATCGGGGGTGAGGTCGAGGTGGAGACGGTTCTTGCCCGCCTTGTGCTCGGGGACCCGCATGATCAGCAGCGGTCGTGACCTGTTGAACTCGGGGTGCCCTTCGCCAGGCTCGACCCAGATATCGCCGTCCTCGTCCTGACGCTGCACCCAGTCCAGGGCGGCGCACCAGAACGCGGCCAGCAGCTCCGGATCCACCGCGTCGACGGTGACCGTCTCGATGCGCAATCCCATGAGTGCCTCCTGGGTCCCTGACCGGTCCGCCGACCAGTCCCTGCGAGCCTAGGCGCGACAGGTTCCTCTGACATCGGAGACGGCTGTCGCACCCCTGCTACTCCGGCGAGCGGCGAGCGACGAGCGGTGGGCCCGAAGGTCCTGGCGGCTCAGGTGCCTTCGGACGGAGCCGTGGACGATTCGCCGGCGGCAGAAGAGGGTTCATGGTTCGAGACCGGGTCCGGTCGCTCATCGCGCCACCGTCGCATGGGTCCGACTCGGCTGACCAGCAGGATGACACCCACGATGGCGAGCGAGATTCCGGCGATCTGGACGAGCATTGAGCCGAGGTGTCCGTCCTCGCCCAGCCATAGGTGCTCGTCGAGGAACCGCTCCACACCCCAAAGCACCATCCCCACGCCGAGCACGATGCCGGCCGGGGGCAGGGGTGCCGCCGCCGGTGCGATGGTCGAACCGTCGGAGGCCACAGTCGGGGCCTTCGAGCGCAGCCACCGTTCCACGAGCAGCAGGATCCCGAAGATGGCGAAGTCCTCTGCGGCCTGGAAGATCGGGACCGGGAGGACCTTCTGGTCCGGGTGGCTGCCGGCGTAGTACATGCCGAACCACTGGTTGGTCGGGTGACCGCCCCCGTTGACCATCAGTTGGGGGCCGAGAAGTCGGCCCATGCCCCAGCACGCCATGAGTACCGGTGCCATCAGGTCGGCGAAGCGCAAGGTGGGGAGTTCGGGGCAGCGTCGCCTGGAGATGATGATTGCCACGGGAACAGCCAGAATCAGCCCACCGAAGGAGGACAGCCCCCCTTGCCAGATGGCGAATACCTGTGAGGGGTGAGCCGAGTAGTAGGAGAGGTGCGAGAGCACGTGCAGGGCCCGGGCACCGACGATGGCCGCCACGATGACCCAGATGAACATGCTGGTGACCCACTGCCACGGGTAGCCCCGGGTACGCAGCCGGCGCTCGGTGTAGCGCAGGCCGAACCAGAAGGTGAGAGCGAGTCCGATCCCGTAGGTGTGGACCTCTAGGAACCAGATGTGGAAGGCGACGGGGATCGGTCTCATGGTGGTATCCGAGTCGCGATGGGAAAGGTTTCCCCGGTCCCGACCAGGCCCTCAGTATGCCCCAGGGCGCCGACTCGGTGGCCCCGCCGGGCTGTCTCGGTTCAGGTTGCGCGGAATGAGTCGCCGAATGATTCCGTCATGGACCAGTAGAGGAGGGGTCAGGCGCCCGCCCCGCCCCTGCCTCAGGTGGCCAGCGACGGAGGGATCAGGGCCCAGCCCCTGCGCCTGAGCTCGTCGACGAGCAGCTCTTCGGGCACTCGCTGCAGCTGCTCGGCCAGGTTCGAGGAGCGTGCTGCAGTTGCTGCAGGGGGGACCCGGGAAGTTCGTGGCGGAGATGCCGCCCGGGCTGCCCGATCCAGTTGGGCCTCTGACGGCGGTCGGGCCGCCTTGGGCGCAGTGCCCTCAGGCTCGCCGACCCCACCGTCTGATCCCTCACGTTGTTCGGCTTCGGCCTCGAGCTGCGCGATGAGGGTTGCTGCCTCGTCTTGGGTGAACCGACCGCCTGCCTGGCGTTGGGTCAGCCCCAGGGGACCTCGGGCGTCCCGGAAGTCGCTGTGCCCAGCGCCTTCTACGAGGGCGAGCAGATCACGGAGCTGCCGTGCGGTGGCCGGTGGCCCGGAGGGTTGGCCGAATGCCATGAGAAAGGGTGGAGCAGCCCGCACCGGGAGTGCAGCCGCGAGCCCTGAGGTTCACGACTGCCGGGGCGGAGTGCCTTGCCTCAGACCACCCGGCCGACGCCGGTCAACCCGCTGGTGCTGACGCCGACGATCCAGACGCTGGCCCCGGTGTGAGGAGCCTCGATCATGGATCCGCCACCCACGTACATGGAGACATGCTCGCTGCCACCCGGCCCGTAGAACAGGAGGTCACCGGGCTGGATGTCGGCCATCGAGATGTGCGTGGTGCTGGCGTACTGTCCGCCGGAGAAGTGCGGGAGGGAGATACCGACCTGGGCATAGGCCCACATGATCAGGCCGGAGCAGTCGAAGCCGGACGGGGAGGAGCCGGCCCAGACGTAGGGGACGCCCACCTCGCGTTCGGCCGCTTGCACCGCACCAGCTGCGCCCGCTGACAACGGTGGCGGGGGCGGGCGCGGTGTGACGGGAGTGGACGTGGGGCCGCTCGTCGGGCGCGTGCCGCCTCCGGAAGCGGAAACGGTCGCCACCTGGGTTGCCTGTGCGGCCTTGGCAGCTTGGGCGGCTTGGACCTTCTGGTTGAAGGCAGCCTGAGCGGCAGCCTGAGCGGCAGCGGCCTGTGCTGCCTGCTTCTGTGCGACCAACTTCTGGATGTTCGCATTCACGCCGTTCAGCGTGGCCGCGTCCTGGCTGGCCAGTGCGGCGGCCTGGTTCTTCGAACCCTGCAGACTGCTGCGGGTGGCCTGGGCCTGGGTCTTCTGCTGCTCAAGCGAGGACTGGGTGGCTGCGAGCTCGACCTGAGCGGTATGCAGGTGGGCGATGGTCGACGTGACGTTGCCGGTGGCGATCGACGAGTACTCGGATCGGATGCCGCTGGTGTTGACGTTCGACGTGAAGAGCTGGGTCTCGGTGTTCGAGGTTCCCGAGCTGGTGTAGTCGGCCAGTGCCTGCTTGCGAAGCTGCGCCTGGTCGGCCGTCACCGTCTGCTGGTCCTTGGCCGCCTGGGCCTGAGTGGCAGAGATCTGGCTCTGGAGCTGCGACAGCTTGTAGTCGGCCCGGTTGACCTGGGCGGTGAGTCCTGCGATCTGCGCCTGGGTCGCGTTCAACTTGGCCGTGATGGCAGCGGCCTGCGCTTGGGCGTCGGAGATCTGGTCTGCGTAAGCAGGCGCGGCGCTGGCCACCATTGCCGAGGTGGCTCCAAGAACGGAGGCCAAAGCAAGCGTTGCGAGCACCCTGTTTCGGGGGCTGCTGCGGCGTGCGGGGCAGGCACCTGGCTCGACCGTCGAGTACTGCTCGGCGTGAGTCATATGTGTGCAGATGGTAGTCGGTCGGTCGGAGGGCCACAAGGACCCCAGGGGAGGTCAAGGCCCTGAACAGGGGATTTGTCGTCAATCCCTGGTGTCGAATGGTTGTCAGACCTCGGTTTCGGGTTCCGACCATCGGCCGATCATGGTGGCGTGCGAGTAAGGTCCACGCATGGGCGAACGAGTCGATTATGCGAGCAACGGGAGCACGGGAAGCGGCTATCTGGCCGTGCCCGCAGGGGGCCCGGGTGACACGCCTGGGGTCCTCGTGCTGCAGGAGTGGTGGGGTCTGGTCGACCAGATCACCCGTACTTGCGACCGCTTGGCAGAGGCCGGATTCACCGCCCTCGCTCCTGATCTCTACCGGGGCAAGGAAGTCCCTCTGTCCGAGCCCGACGAGGCGGCCAAGGAGATGATGGCCCTCGAGATGGGCCGGGCGGCCGACGATCTGAGCGGAGCCGTCGACGAGCTGCTCCG
>CAININ010000283.1 GCA_903849265.1 uncultured Acidimicrobiaceae bacterium | reverse complement strand
TGTTCCTGCCGCGCCGCCCATCCGACGGTTGCCAGCCCTGGTCGATAGCGGCCCTACTGGCATCGTCAGCCGGGGCGGGCATTTTGGCAAGGGTCCTTGGTCATGACACGCGAGAGTCTCGACCCGAGAGTGACGAGCCGAGGTATCGATCAACCCGGCTGCCATTCGTCTACTACCCCGCTCGAGGTGTACCTGAAGTGGGACTTGCACCTCTCCGACCAGCCCATAGATGTCGGCTCTCGGATCTCCACGGTGATCCGCTCGCCATCCGACATCGACCCCTCCATCTGGATCACCTCGTAGGCGTTCGCCGCCCCTCGGGTGCGAGTGCTGATGGCGGTGCCGGTGACGAGGGCGAGTGCTCGACGGTCGACGCCAGGCGCATGGAGGTCCACCACGCCGGCCGACGGCGTATGGGTGTGTCCGGACAACAGGACGGCTACGCCGGCTTCGGCACAGGCGCTCGATCTCTCACTTTGAGGGCCTCGAAACCACCCCCAGACGCGAACCAGCGGCCCACGGGGGCCGCTGGTTCGAATGCGAGGTCGCGTCGACCCCTTGCGGCATCCGCAGTACCGGCATTGAGCCGATCGTGCGAACACCTGGTGCGTGCTCTTGCGAACACGCTCTGGTCGGGCTGCCCGGATTTGAACCGAGGACCTCTGCGTCCCGAACGCAGCGCGCTACCAAACTGCGCCACAGCCCGTACTCCGTCGACGGCGTACTGCCGTCCTCAGGACTTGTAGATGCTACCCGACTGGGGTGCGGTCGGTCCCCCGGTCGTCCGGACCGGTTCCTCCGGCCTCTCCGTCAACGACTCCGGTCCGCTTGACCACGACCTTGGCGATCCGTCGCTTGTCCATCTCGGACACCCGCAGCTCCCACTCCCCAAGGGTGTGGGTCTCTCCTTCCGCCGGTATGTGGCCGAAGGCATCGAACAGGTAGCCGCCCAAGGTGACGTACTCCCCTTCGGGCACGTCGATGCCGAGCTGGTCACCTAGGTCGTCGACGCTCATCCGGCCATCCACCAGCCAACGCTTCCCGTCCACCCGCACGACCTCGGGCTCCTCGTCGGGGTCGAACTCATCGGGCAGGTCCCCGACGAGCGCCCCCAGCAGATCTTTGACGGTGATGAGACCTTCGACCCCACCGTGCTCGTCGACCACGATGGCGAACGCCCGCCGCTGGCGCCGCATCTCGGCCAGCACGTCGAGGACCAAGCGCGACTCGGGCACGAGGAACGGCTGGCGGAGTCGCCGGGCGATGTCGATCGGATCGGGCGACCGGCCGTCCTCACCGGTTCCGGTCACCGTCCAGCCAGCGCGGAACAGGTCGTTGACGAAGAGCACGCCGACCAGATCGTCGAGGCTCTCACCGCACACCGGAAAACAGCTGTGGCCCGACTCGCGAACTGCCTTGGACACGCCCTCGACGGTCAGGGGAATTGAGAGGGCGACGACGTCCACCCGAGGGGTCATGACCTCACGGACGACCGTGTCGCGCAGATCGTGCAGGGCGTCGATGATGAACTGCTCTTGGGCGTCGGCACCGCCGCCAGCGGGCAGTCCGCCCGCGTCACCGGTGGAAGTCCCTTGGGCGGACTCGCGCCGTCGGGACCGGCGTCCCGGGGAGCCCTCGGTCTGGTCTTCGTTTCGTCGGAACACGGACATCGCACTGACCCGGTCTGTAGAGGGCCGAGCCGTCAGGCGCCGGAGGCGGATGGTGCGGCGACGACCGACAGCGGGGCGTAGGACTCGTCGTAGTAGGTGCCACCGTTGAGCAGCGCGGCCACGGCCCGACGCAGTCGGATCGGGTCGAGCGGCTTCACCAGCCAGCCCTCGGCTCCGGATCGGCGGGCCAGGAAGACATCAGGTCGACGGTCGAGGAGCATCAGGACCGGCACGTGCCCGAGCTTGTCGTAGGAGGCCTCGAGGTGCAGTTCGAGCGTCGTGGCCATGCCGCCCATGTTGCCCATCTGCATGTCGACTACCACTAGGTCGGGCATCGACTCGACCACCATGGCCAGCACCTCGGGTCCGGAGCTGGCCTCGACGATGGTCGTGTCAGGGTTTCCGGCGGTGGCCGCGATCTCGGCCCGCACTGAAGGGGCGTCACTGGCCACGAGGATGGTGCGCACGACGGTCAGGTTAGCCCCCTGGCAACCAGTCTCCACAACCTGGGGATCATCATGTCCGGGTGCACCGGCCCGGATCAGCCTTCGTCCTGTCCGAATAGCAGGTCGGCCACGGTAGCCAGCCCGGCAAGGTCGTGGACGTCGGTGTTGAGCAACGGAACCCGGTAGACGGGGGCTGGGCGTACATCGGCGACCAGTCCGGCATACGCGGCCTCCTCGCGGTCCGATGCCAACGTGTACCCAGTCAGGTTGTCCACCAGGTCAGCCAGGTCCGAGGCTGGCCCGCCAGTCCGGTGGCCAGCGGGCGAGGCGAAAGGTGCGACCACGGCCAGCTGCTCGTCGGTGGCGAACCGGGGCTGAACCCGGTTGACGATGAGGGCGGTGGCCGACATGCCCGACTCGGCCAGCTTGCCGGCAAAGTGGACGGCCTCGTCAATCGAGTCCGGCCGGGGGGAGGCCACGAGGACGAACGACGTGCCCGGTTGGACCAGCAGCTCCCGCACCCGGGCGGCCCGGAGCCGGAATCCCTCCTCCATCCCCTCGAACGCCTGGAAGAACGCAACGGCATCGTGCACGATGTCTGCCCCGGCCACCTTGGAGATGGTCCGCAGGAGGGCGTTGGCCGCCACCCCCATGAACCGGAGGCCCACCCGGGTCGGGGCCATCAACGCTTGGAACACCCGGTTCTCCAGGAAGTGCGTGAGCCGGCGAGGCGCGTCGAGGAAGTCGAGCGCGTTCCGCGATGGCGGAGTGTCGACCACCACCACGTCGAAACCGCCCTCCTCTACCAGCTCGTAGAGCTTCTCCATGGCCATGTACTCCTGGGTACCCGACAGGGTCCCCGTCAGATTGCGGTAGATCCGGTTGACCCGGATGTCATCGGCCTGCTCGTCCGAGTCGGAGTACCGGGCGATCAGGTCGTCGAACGTGCTCTTGGGGTCGAGCATGAGCGCGTACAGCTGACCGGGCCAGTCACCCTCGATCTTGGTGGGGCGGTTGGACAGCTCGTCCACGCCGAGGGAGTTGGCCAACCTGCGAGCGGGGTCGATGGTGACAACGCACGCGGTACGCCCGATCCGTGCTGCCTGCAGCGCGATTGCTGCCGAGGTCGTGGTCTTGCCGACGCCTCCCGAACCGCAGCAGATGATGATCGACCGATCCCGCACCACGTCGCCGATGGTGGGAACACGTGGCCCAGCCGAACTCATCCGGGCCCCTCGTTCGGATCGTGGAGCGCTTCGATGCCGGCGGCTAACGCCTGGCTCAGCGCGTCCAGCTCCTGGGGCCCGATGGAGTCGGTGAACAAATAGGGCACCCGGATCTGAGGGAGGGGGAGTTCGGCGGCTAGGCGCAGGACCTGCTCCTCTTGGAGATCGTGACGGCGTTGGCGGAACCCACGTGCTTCATCGAGCACCACCACGAGATCAGGACCGAGGTCGGCCCCGACGGCGGCCACTGTTTCG
>CAININ010000282.1 GCA_903849265.1 uncultured Acidimicrobiaceae bacterium | reverse complement strand
GGTGACGAGCGCTGCTGCACCCCTGACCTTGCAACGGTCGGTGCCACGGCCGAGTCGTCGCCAGCCCCATCCTCATCGTGTTGCTGAGCTCGTTCGAAGCACCCGAACCACGTGCACCACAACCCGTGGCCCTGTGGCGCCGCCTGTTCGCCGAGTTCCTCGGCAGTGCCCTGCTGGCCGCCATCGTCATCGGATCCGGGATCGCCGCCCAACAGCTGTCCCCTGGCAACGTCGGCCTCGAACTGCTGCAGAACGCACTGGTCACCGGTGCCGGGCTCTTCGCACTCATCCTCATCTTCGGCGCCCTCTCCGGCGCCCACTTCAACCCGGTGGTCTCCTTCGTCGATGCCGCCTTCGGGGGGATCTCGTGGCGTGATGCCGCCGCCTACCTACCCGCCCAAGTCGCCGGGTGCATCGCAGGTGCAGTCACGGCCAACGTCATGTTCTCGCTCAAGGCCGTGTCGATCTCGACGCATCACCGGGCAACTGGGCCACACCTCTTCTCCGAGGTGATCGCCACCGTTGGGCTGATCCTGGTGATCTTCGCCCTCGCCCGGAACCACAAGAGCGCCTATACCCCGGCCGCCGTCGGCGCCTACATCACCGCTGCCTACTTCTTCACTTCTTCCACCAGTTTCGCCAACCCGGCGATCACGGTGGGGCGCATGTTCTCGAACACCTTCGCCGGCATCGCCCCGTCCTCGGTGGCCCCGTTCGTGGTTGCCCAAGTGGTAGGTGGCATCGTGGCCGTCGGCATCCTCGTGATGCTCTATCCCGGGTTCACCCCGGACGAGGCGTTCGACGTCTCGTATCCCCATGACAGTGCCGTATCGCCAGCCCCGACGCCGGCAACCATCACCGACAACTAGTCGCCGACAGCCAAGGAGCCTCATGTCCGATCGTCCTGTTGTCCTGTTCCTGTGTGTCCACAACTCCGGTCGTAGCGTGGCCGGCCGGATGTTGCTCGAGCACTACGCCCAAGGCCGTGTCGAGGTGCTGTCGGCGGGTTCCGAGCCCGCCGACCAGCTCAACCCATCGATTTTGGCCGTGTTGGCCGAACGGGGCCTCGACACTACGGGCGAGGTGCCCAAGCCGGTGACCGATGAGATGGCCCGAGCCGCCGACGTCGTCGTCACCATGGGCTGCGGCGACGCCTGTCCGATCTATCCCGGGACCCGAGTGGTCGACTGGGAGCTCACCGACCCCGCGGGCCGACCGGTCGACGAGGTCCGGCCCATCGTCGACGACATCGACCGCCGGGTGCAGGCCTTGCTCGAAGAGCTTCTGGCCGCCAGGACACAACAGGACTGAACGCGACGCAACCGGCGCAACGTTTGGATCAGCCGACCAGGCGGGCCAGTGCGTCGTCGAACAGCTCCCCGTGGAGGTCCACGTCGGCCTCGGTGGTGTCGGGGCACATGAGCACCATGTTGTGGAACGGCGTGATCAGCACCCCCCGGTTGCTCATCGACAGGTGCAGGTACTCGTCCAGCTCGGCGTCCTCGGCATCGTGGGACTGGGTCCCGTTGGTCGGTGCGGGCGAGCAGAAGCGGTACTCGGACCGGGCGCCGAGCCGGATGATCGACCACGGCATCTTGTGGCGAGCGATGGACGCCTCGACCTGGCCGGTCAGCCGCACGCACAGCGCCTCCATCCGGGCAAAGGCCTCGTCGGTCAACACGTACCCCAGGGTGGCCCGGGCCGCGGCCATCGACAGCGCATTGCCGGCCAGCGTGCCACCGATGCCCCCGACGTCGACGATGTCGGCACCCTCGTCCGTCACCCGGGCGTAGATGCGCGCCGCCAGGTCGTCGCGGAGGCCGAAGGCGCCGATGGGGATCCCACCGGCGATGGCCTTGCCCATGGTCACGATGTCGGGGTCGAGGCCCCAGGCCGCCGTGCAGCCGCCGGGGCCGGCCGACAGGGTGTGGGTCTCGTCGATCATGAGGAGGGTTCCGGTCGTATCGCACAGGGCCCGCAGGCCGTCGAGGAACCCCGGGTCCGGCAGCACGATGCCGATGTTGGTCAGCGCCGGCTCGGTCAGCACGGCGGCGATCTCCCCGGTGGCCAGCGCCCGCTCTACAGCGGCGAGGTCGTTGAACTCGACGGCCACTGTGGTGGTGGCCGGATCGACGGCCGGGCCGACGTTGCCTGGACGCGACACCGTGGTCCCTTCGGGGCCGGTGACGACGAAGGTCTCGTCGACGCTCCCGTGGTAGCAGTAGGAGAAAACGAGGATCTTCGGTCGCCCGGTGACGAGGCGGGCCAGTCGCAGGGCCCAACGGTTGGCATCGGTGGCACTCAAGGTGAACGACCATTGGGTCGGACCGAACCGGCGGGTCAGGTCGGCTGCCACCCACTCGGCGTCCTCGGTGGGGAGCATGGCAGTGATCCCGCCGAGGGTCTCCATCCGCCGACGGACGGCGTCGACCACTGGTCCAGGGGAGTGTCCGGCCATGGCCCCGGTGTCCCCCAGGGCGAAATCGACATAGGTGTGGCCGTCGACGTCTGTTACCCGAGCCCCGCGTGCCGCGGCCAGGGCCAAGGGGAAGGCGCCCGACCAGTTGGCCATCCACGTCATCGGCACCCCGGTGAAGAGGTGCTCGGCCCCGTCGAACTGCGCACGTGAACCAGGGTTTCGGTCCTGGTGGATGGTGCGCTCGTTGGCGAGCAGCATCGACAGCCGACCACGGTCCATGGGAGTCCTCCCGATCAGTGGTGCTGGGCGCAGCACCCGACACTGCACCATTGTGCCCAATTCTAGGTGGCGAACCCGATCATGCGATCTGGAGTCAGCTGGCGGATCCGCCCCCATCGAGCTTGTCGGGCAGTGACTGGATCAGCCGGCTGACCGCGGAGTAGTGGCCGTCCCGCCACGCCTCGTCGATGGTCTGGTCGTCCAGCTCACGGTGGCGGGTGAAGTTCCACCACCGGGTGACGTCACTGTCGCTGTATCCCTTGTTGGCCAGGATGATGTTGAGCCGGGTGGCCTCCCAGGCCGCTTCGTCAGCCGTCATATCGGTGGCCTCGACCCCTGGTGGCGTGGCGCTCTCGGTGCGCTTCTCCATCTCATGAGCGAGTTCGCGGTCCAGATCTCGGGACACATGGCCCCGGATCGTGGGAAGGGATCCGCCGGTGAGGTTGTGGCGGTCAGAGACTCGTCGGTCACGTTCAGCCTCGAGGCTCCGGGACCACAGGTGCTGGGCCGTGCTGTCCACATCGTCGGCTGTCACCCGCAACCGCAGCCGTCGTTCGATCCGTTCCGCCGCTTTTTGAGGGGCATCGGATGCCTCGACGGGCTCACGTCGATCCGGTGCTGGGCCCACGTCGGTGGGCTCGACCGGGTGTCGCTCGCGGGGGCGGCGCCGGCGCTCGAGCTCCATCGGCGTGGTTCCGGCGGGGGCGGCACGCAGAGGTGCTTCGACTTCGGCCCACGCTGGGCGGTGCTCCTCGCGGACAGTGAACGCAGGAGCGGCGTAGCTCTCGGGGGCGAAGAGATCCCCGGCGGTCCCGGCGATGGCTGCCGCCAAGTAGGAGGTCGTCCACCGGCTGTCGCCGACAGCGACCTGGTCCGCCCCGGTCGTGGCGAGCCGAGCGAGCGGGACGTCGAGGCAGGCGGCCACGGCGATGGCCTCGGTCAGTCCGATCCTGCGGTTGGTGGTCTCGACCTGAGCCACGGTCTCGCGGGTCCAGCCGACCCCCCGCAGGAGCATCTCGTCGGCGAGGCCCTGTTGGGTCAGGTTGGCCTTGGCTCGCAAGGCAGCGATGTTGCGTCGCACGATGTCCTCGACCCCGATATTCGCCTCGCTGCTCATGCCCGCATCCTATCGGTGGTCTTGGCCGTGTTCCAGGGCATCCTGTAAGAGAAATGAACACTCATGACAGCCGAATCGAGTAATCCACCGGGTCTGACATGCTCTTTCATCAGAAATTGGGGAAAAACTGTGGAGTACTACCTAACAACATGAATGTCAGAAATCGAACATTCCGCACCGCAGCGGCACCCGAGTTGCCACGAAATGCCAGGAACAGCCCAGATGTCGTGGCAGTCGGTTGCAGTTCGGCGATCGGGCTACAGGTGCCTGGTGCCCCTTGCCGAAGATGCATGTGACCGGCGAGTCAGCCGGGAGCAAGGAACGCTCTCGAGCAACTGGAAACTACGACCAAGGGGCAGAACCGACAATGACGATCGAATCGCATACGCAACGGGTACTTCGCAGCTGGCACGACGAGGACTTCGATCTCGATGACCTCGCCATGCCGGAGACCCTGCAGTGGCAACGCTGTGGTGCGGTGCACTGCATCGACCACGGACCGTGGATCGGGACGCTCGTCTGCTGCATCCGCCAAAGCGGGCACGACAGCGACCATTCGATGTCGCTGGGGGATGCAGGCGCGGTCGACTTCTGGCAGGAGTCCTGGATCTAGGAAGGCGGCCGGGACGGTGGCGCACGGCGCACCGACCCGTTGGATCAACGCCTGACGACGACGGCCTGATCGGATCCGAGCAGGCCGTCGAACCGGCCCGCAGGGTCAGGATCGTCCGAGGCGAGCAGGAGCTCGGCGCCGGCCGCAGCCGAGAAATCCACGGCCTCGCCGGTGAAGTTGATCAGCACGTCGACGGCATCGCCGCTGTGCGCCCTGCGATACCCGAGCACGCCCGGGGGAGTCTCCAGCAAGGTGAATGAACCACGGGTCAGCGCCGGAAGCGCACGTCGCAGGGCGATCGTCCGCCGGTAGAGGTGGAGCATCGACAGCAGATCCGCCCGTTCGGTGACCCGGTTGCGAGCGTCGGCCTCGGGTGCCATCGGCAGCCAGGTCTGCACGCCGTCACCCACGGGCCATCCATGTGCCGTTGACGGGTCCCAGGGGATCGGTGCCCGACAGCCGTCCCGCCCCCCGGGGTCGACCCGGCGGACATCAGGGATGTCGGCGTCGGTCAGCCCGAGCTCGTCGCCCTGGTAGACGAACGGGGTCCCTCGAAGGGTCAACAGCAGTACTGCCGCGGCCCGGGCGCGCGCTTCGCTTCGTCGGGCCGCGGTGTGGGCGTCCTCGCCGGCCCGGGCGGCGGCCCTGTCATACCGGGTGCGGTGGCGGGGGTTGTCATGGTTGGACAGCACCCAGGTGGGCCAGGCCCCCCGGGGGTCGAGTGCGCCTCGTGTGTCCTCGATGCAGGCCCGCCACCGATCGGCCAGCCACGGGGCGAACAGCGGGGGGAAGTTGAACGCCAGGTGCAGTTCGTCGCCGTCGCCGTAGTAGGTGGCCACCGCGTCGGTCGTCATCAAGAAGACCTCACCGACGATCATCCGATCGCCCGGGTAGCTGTCGACCAGGGAGCGGAGGTCCCGCAGCCGCGCATGGGTGACCGGCACGTCGTTCAAGGCACAGTGCGGGATGCCAGCGAGCTCCGGCGGGTCGTCGGGCAGGCGGGGGTCCTTTCCGATGCCGTGGATCACATCGGCTCGGAACCCGTCGACCCCGCGGTCCAGCCAGAACCGGAGCGTGTCGTGCATGGCCTCGACCACGTCGGGCTCGTCCCAGTTGAGGTCGGGCTGGGCGGACTCGAACAGGTGCAGGTACCACTGGCCGGTCGGCTCGTGGAACGTCCACGCCGGCGCATCGAGGTCGAAGGCCGACACCCAGTTGTTGGGAGGCCTTCCATCCGGATCCGGGTCGCGCCACACATACCAATTGCGGTGGGCACTGGTGCGCGACGAACAGGCGTCGAGGAACCAGGGGTGCTGGTCGGAGGTGTGGTTGGGCACCCAGTCGATCACCACCCGCATGCCGAGTCGATGGGCGTCGGCCACCAATCCGTCGAACTCGGCGAGGTCGCCGAACAGCGGATCGACATCGCAGTAGTCGCTCACGTCGTAGCCGAAGTCGGCCATGGGGGAGCGGAAGAACGGGGAGATCCAGAGGGCATCGACTCCGAGCCACGCCAGGTCGGCCAGGTGGGACCGGATCCCGGCCAGGTCGCCTACGCCGTCGCCGTCCGAGTCCGCGAACGACCGGGGGTACACCTGGTAGAAGACCGCCCCCTCCCACCATGGGGCTGGCCCGGCGTCTGCTCGATGCGTGCCGCTGACGGTCATGGTCAGACGTTACTAACGCGTCTGCGCCCACTGTCTCTGGATGTTCCTGCTCTCGTTTCAGTTCTGGCCATCACGTGCCGATGGGAGTTGTAGGAACGGGCGCCACTAGGGCGTCTGGAGGGAAGGGACGTCGTCAGCAGACAGCTGGCGGACGAGTGAGGAGCACGGTCTGATGGTCGAACGCAGAGCAGCCGAAGACGGGTCGATGTTGGGTGAGGGGCTATCGGGGTCCATCGCACCGGAGTCCTTCGGGACCGGACGGGTGTGCATCGAGCCCTCGTGCCAGGTGCATCTCTCCCGGTACAACAGCACGGACTGGTGCGCCATCCACGAAAGCCCGGCTGCGACCGGCCGCCCCTTCGACACGTCGGTGCGTCCCCGCGGACGTCGGCGCAACTCTCGCCGCCGCGCCAGCGTGCAGTCGAACGCCGCCTGACCGGGCCTCTTCGGCGTGGCATGTCGTCCTCGGTGACGACATCGCTACACTTCGTCGCTGACGTCGGACCTGTTCATGGCCCGGCACCGAGGTGACAGGGGACACAGCCATGGCGGAACGACTCGACGGGACCGTGGTCCTGGCCGACGCCGCACCTGGTGGGGCCAGTGAGGCCACGGGCGAAGCGCTCGCCGCCGATGTGCTCCCGGACCGCTCGACCGAACGGGGTCGGTAGATGGCCTTCGGCGGCTACCCGCCCCCCGAGCACCTGCTCGGAGATCTCGGTATGGAGGCCGAACTCACTACAGAGTCCTCGGCACGGGTGCGCACCCGGGTGACCCCGCAGATCCTGTCTCCCGGTGGCGGCGTGCGGGCCGGCGTGCTGGCCACACTGGTCGACATCGTGGGCGGTGCCCTGGCGGCACGGGTGCTCCGGCCGGACTGGATGGCGACCGCTGACCTGACCGTGCAGCTCGTCGGTCCGGTGCTCGGGCCCTGTGTCGAAGCCCGGGGCTCGGTGCTGCGCCGGGGTCGGACCACTCTGGTGATCGAAGCGCTGGTGGTCGGAGTCGACGAAGACGGAAACGACCTGATGATCGACGGCCGGACGCCGGACCCAGTGGCCTGGGCCTCGATGACGTTCGCCGTGCTCCCGGCCCAGAACCCGGCGTCGTCGGTCCAGATGGCGGCGGAGCTGCCGATGCGGTGGGCGTTCAGCGGGGGCGGGCTGGATCTTCCGATCCTGGAGGCCCTTCCGCTGACGGTGCTCGACGGAGCCGCCGGGCGGGTGTCCGTGCCGGTACGGCCGTACCTCCACAACTCTTTCCAGGCCATCCAAGGCGGAGTCATCGCCCTGGTGGCCGAAGCGGCGGGCGCCGAGGCGCTCGGTGCCGCCCAGGGGGGTGACGGTTCGACCGTGGTCGTCACCGACCTGCAGATCGCCTACCTGGCACTGGGCAAGGTGGGTCCCATCGTGACCGAGGCACGGGTGCTGGCCCCCGGCCCCGACGGCCGGGCGGGCGCCGTCGTGGAATTACGTGACGCCGGTGCCGACGGGCGGCTGACCACCGTGGTCAACGTGACAGCCGAGCCGGCAGCGCTCTTCTCCCGGGCTGCATCATGACGACTCCTCCCTCTGCCTCGTCTGGCGTCGGCCCCGATGCAGGCCAGGAGGTCGACCGACGCCGTCACGTCAGCGACTACTTCCGACTGGAGCGATGGGAGGTGCCTGCGGCCGACGGGGGGAGTCCGTCGACCGTGTTCGGGCGGGCTCCGATCGATGCCCACCAGCGGGGAGCCGGCGGGGGATTCCGCACGGGGGGACTGCTTACTAGTTTGGACTCGCTGGGCGGCATGACCAGCGGCCTGGCCGCATTGCCGCAGTGGATCGTGACGACATCGTTGATGGCTACCGTGTCCGAGCTCGCTCATGTCGGTCCGCTGCGGCTCCGTGCGGACGTGCTCCGCAAGGGGCGGACTTCGGTGGTGACCACCCTCGAAGTCTTCGATGAGGGTGCAGATGACAAACAAGTGGCGGCGGCCACGATGACGTGCGCTGTGCTCGACGCCAACGGGATGTCCTTTGAGTTCCCGCGCCCGCTGATCTTGGCCATGCCCGAGCTGCAGCCGGACCCTCTGGCGCCTGAGGAGTTCTTCTGCATCGAGCCAGGAGAGGGCCTTGTGACCCGGCTGCGCCTGGAGGATCAGCTGCGGAACCCGTGGGGCATCCTGCACGGGGGAGCCGTGGCCATGCTGGCCGACGAGGCCGCCTGCCGAGCGACGGTGGCGGCCCGGGGTGGAGGCATCGGACCGGACGGGGTGGCCGCCACCGATCTGGTGCTGCACTACCTGCGCCCCGTCAAGGTGGGCCCCGTCGAGGCCCGGTGCCAGGTGCTCGGCACCAGGGGCGGCCGCTCGGTGGTCCGGGTAGCCATCCACGACATCGGGGCTGATGACCGCATGGTGACCATGGCCTCCGTCACCGTCCTCGCCATCTGACCCGGAGACCACCCGATCGGGCCCATGGGTCCTGACGGCTGGTGATCTGCTCGAACGGCTGTGTGCAAGGGCGTTGCGAATAGGCTCGCGCTCAGCACTCATCAAACGAAGAAGAGGTACGACGACATGGCAAACGAATGGGGCCCCCTCGGGGCATTGGCCGGCAGTTGGGAAGGCGAGGGCGGACTGGACACCTCCTTCCACCATGCAGACGACAAGGTCGGTGGGACTCCCTACTTGGAGAAGGTCACGTTTGCGCCCTTCGGTCCGGTCGACAACGGCAGCCAGCACCTCTACGGCCTCGACTACAAGACGGCCATGTGGCGCAACGACGAGCAGGACCCCTTCCACACGGAGATCGGTTACTGGCTGTGGGACGGCGCCACCGGCGAGATCCTCCGAGCCTTCTCCATCCCGCGCGGCATCACGGTGCTGGCCGGGGGTCATGCCGATGCTGACGCCACGTCCTTCACCTTGAAGGCCGCCGTGGGAGACCCCCAGTATCCGATCGGCGAGGGCCAGTACCTGACGGCCAACGCCAGCTCGGTCAGCTACGAGGTGACGGTCACCGTGGGCGATGGCACCTGGTCGTACGCCGAGACCACGATGCTGCGGATGAAGGAGCTCCCGGACCTCCTGCCGCACACGGATCACAACACCCTGCACAAGGTGGCGGTCCACCACTTCCCGGGTTGATGCACTGGGCGCCGGGACTTTCCGGCGCCCATGTGGCCCCCGGGGTTGACGTGGGCGCAATATTAGGTAAACCTAAGAGTTCACCTATGTCCTCCCTTCCCTTGAGCTCTCGATGATCCCGACCTTCGTGATCTTTCTGCGCGAAGGCGTGGAGGCCAGCATGATCGTGGCGATCTTGCTGTCGTACCTCGATCAGATCGGCCAGCGTCGCCATTTCCGCGACGTGTTCATCGGCGTGGCCGCCGCCATGGGCCTGGTCCTTGTCGGGGGCGTGGCCGCCTACCTGCTGATCCACCGCTATGCCGGGTCGACGGCCCAGTCGGTCTTCGAGATCGCCACCTACCTGCTGGCCGCCACCGTCCTCACGTACATGACCTTCTGGATGCAGGCGCACAGCCGCACCATGAGCACAGAGCTGCGGGCCCGCTCGGATGCCGCACTCGAGGGGAAGACCCGCTGGGGCCTCCGGGTCCTTGCCTTCCAAGCGGTCGGACGCGAGGGCCTGGAGACCATGGTCTTCACCTTGGCGATCGTCTTCGCCTCGACGACCCAGGCCGGCACGCCCGTGCGGGGCAACGGCCTTCTTGTCGGGGCGCTCCTCGGCCTAGGTATCGCCCTGGCGATCGCCTATGCCATTTTCAGGCTCGGAAAGCGGCTCAACATGGGTCTGTTCTTCCGGATCATCGGCATCGTGCTCATGGTCTTTGCCGCCGGGCTCTTGGCCGATGCCGTCCAGAACATGCAGGAGCTGGGCTGGCTCCCCTTCCTCGACCAGACACTGTGGAACACCAGTAGCTACTTGAACGAGTCGAGCAACCTCGGCGACGTGTTCCACAACCTCGTCGGCTACGCCGATCACCCCACAGTGCTGCAGGCCATCGTGTGGGTCACTTACCTTGCTGTGTCCACCACGGCCTTCATCATCAAGGGACGACGTGGTCGGACGCCCGGGCCGACTGGGCCGGCGGAGACGACTGGGCCGACGGAGACGACTGGGCCGCCCGCCGAGGCGGAGGTGGCGACGACAGGAGCCGACGGGCTAGGTCTTGACATCCAGGTAGCCGAGGCGGACGTTGTGGGGACGCAATAAAGTCCTGACCGGTGCCCGAATCACGGGTGACCGATCGATCGTCAGGAATCCCATGAGCTCCTCTGCTGCCAACGTCCCCTCCATGGACGGCAAGACCGTGATCATCACCGGGGGCAACTCCGGAATCGGCAAGGCTGCCGCCGTCGATCTGGCCCGGGCGGGCGCCCGGGTGATCATCACGGCTCGCAGCAACGAGCGAGGGACGGCGGCCGTCGCCGACATCGCTGCAGCCAGCGGATCAGACAAGGTCGAGCTCTCGCTCTTCGACCTCGCCGACCTCTCCTCGGTACGGGCCGGGGCGGCCGACCTGCTCGAGCGGTGCCCGCGGATCGACGTCTTGTTGAACAATGCCGGACTGATCCTGTCGGACCGCACGCTGAGTGCAGACGGCTACGAGGCCACGTTCGCCATCAACCACCTCGGACCGTTCCTCCTCACCGAGCTGCTGCAGCAGCGGCTGATCGAGTCGGCTCCGGCCCGTATCGTCAACGTGGCTTCGACTGCTCACAATTTCGCCCGCAAAGGCATGGTCTTCGACGACCTGATGGCCGAACACTCGTATCACCAGATGGAGATCTACGGACGATCCAAGCTGGCCAACATCCTGTTCACCACCGAGTTGGCCAAGCGGTTGGCAGGCACCGGGGTGACCGCCAACTCGCTCCATCCTGGGTCAGTGGCCACGGGGTATGCCCGCGACGGGGACACCAACGGCTTCATGGCCTGGGGCGTCAAGCTCTACGCACCGTTCAGCCTCACGCCGGAAAAGGGGGCCCGCACGTCGGTCTACCTGTGCTCGTCCCCCGACGTCGAGGGCGTAACCGGCACCTACTTCGCCAAGTGCAAGCCGAAGACTCCGTCGGCCAACGCCCGCGACGAAGCGGCAGCCGCCCAGTTGTGGGAGGTTAGCGAGCAGCTGATCGCCCAGGCCCCTTCACGCTGAGCACCGCTCGACACCGCTGAGCACGGCGAGGTTCAGATCACGGCACCTCGTCGGTCACTCGGGGGATGTCAGAGGGGCTCGCCCTCGCCGATCTCGGTGATGACCTCGTCGATGGCCTCCTGCTCGGCCCGGGCAGAGAGCGCCCGCCCGCCTCCGTCGTCACTCCACAGCTCGGGCACCCGCCACAGCAGCACACCGACACCGACCACGCAGGCGAGCCCTCCGGACCAGACGGCAAACTCGGGTCCACCGATCGCGGCGGCCAGGCCCGTTTCGGCGTCGCCCAGACGCGGCCCCCCGGCCACCACTGCGAAGAACGTGCCCGACAGCCGGCCTTGGAGGTGGTCGGGCACCGTCCGCTGCTGCACGTTCTGGCGGAACACGGCGGAGAAGATGTCCGCCGCGCCGGCCAGCGCCAGCAGCACCAGCCCGATCCACAGCACGGGAACGATGCCGAAGATGGCGATGGTTCCACCCCAGATCACCACGCAGATGGCGATGGCACGGCCCTGGTGGCGGATGTGGCTGCACCAGCCGGTGAACAGCGATCCGGCCAGTGCACCGGCGCCGGGGGCGGCATACAGCAGGCCGAGGACGCCAGCCCCTCCCCCGTAGAGGTGGATAGCCAGAGCCGGAAAGACGGCTCTCGGCATGCCGAAGATCATGGCGTTGAGATCGATCCAGTAGGTAGCCGACAACAGCCGTTCGCTCTTCAGATGACGGAATCCTTCGGTCATCGAGCGGAACCCCATCGGGGTACCTCCTCCGCTCGGCACCAGATGGGGGAGCAGGAGCACCACCACCAGCGACACCCCGTATGAGGCGACGTCGATCAGGTACACGGTGCTCAGACCGAAGGCAGCGATGAGGACTCCGGCCATTGCCGGGCCGACCACCATTGCCAGGCCCATGGTGGTCGTCTGCAGTGCCACCGCGGCATCGACATCGTCGTCGGCCACCAGCATCGGCAGTGCAGCCCGTCGGGCCGGCCAGTCCATTCCCTGGAACCCGGCGGAGGCTGCTGTGCACACGAACAGGACCCAGACCTGCGGATGATCCAGCGCAGCGTTGACGGCCAATCCGCCGACGGCTGCGGCCATGGCGACCTGAGTCAAGGTGAGCACCCGCTTGCGGTCCCATGCGTCCGCCAGGGTCCCTCCCCACAGCGCTCCGACGAGCAGCGGCAGTAGTTGGGCGAAGCCGATCATGCCGACGACGAGCGTGGAGTGGGTCAGGTCGAAGGCCTGGAAGGCCACAGCGACCAGCGTCAACTGGCTTCCCATGGCCGAGAGGGTCTGGCCCGCCCACAGACGCCGGAAGTTCCGAGAGTGGCGAAGGGGGGAGACGTCGGCGAAGAGCTTGGCCACCCGCCAACGCTATCGGCCTCGCCGCACCCCCCCCGAGCCTGGTCGACCGATGCAGTCGGCATTTCCCAGGTGAGACGGGGTGACCCCAGTCGCGCCGGGGTGGTCGGTACACTTTGTGTCCATGGCCGCCGCCGACGCACCCCGGACCCGCACCCGCCGGGAAAAGCATCCGCTGGCCCTGGTCGAATCCGGCCCTTCCGATGTCACGTCGCAGGAAGAAAGTTCGGAGCCCCTCATGGCGGTCTCGATCGCCGGAGTCTCCACCGCGTGCAGCAAGGACGCCCTGGCCTCGAGCGCCAAGGCTGTCCGCAAGACCCTCTCCCCCGAGTGATCCTGCGGTCCTGAGACCGCACGCTCGAGCCGCTGCTACCAGTACTCGGCCATGAGTTCGTTCGACCAGGTGGGCTGGCGCACCTCGCCTCGAGGTCCGAACTCGCCCAGGTAGGGCTTGACGTCGAGCACCGGCGTCCCGTCGATGGTATCGAGCCCGACGACGTCGATCCAGTACGAACCGACACCAGTTACCCGACACACCGTGACTCCGAGGCGGTTGGGCCGGTCCTTCGCCCGCTGGGCCAGGATCCCGACCGAGGGCCAGTCGGCCCGTCCCCTCGGGTGCCGGGCACCCCGGCAGATGTCAGCTGGGTCGACACGATCGAAGCAGAAGATCACCTCGATGTGGGAGAAGTCGGCCAGGCCGTCGGCGGCGTCCGGACCGAGCACATCAGGGTCGAGCTCTATCCGGGCGGTGACGCTGTCCCACCGGTCATCGACGGCCTCGATGCGCCCGCCGACCACGCGGCCGATCGGTCGAACGGCCAGTTCGGATGTCACGCGCCGACCTCCTCGTCCGTCGTGGATCCGGCCGCAGGGCTGTCGGTGTCGAGACTATCCGTGCTGGGACTGTCGGAGTCCTGGCCTTCGAACTGGATGCGGTAGAGCTCGGCATACTGACCGCCGGACACCAGCAGGTCCTCGTGCCGGCCGCGCTCGACGATGCGT
>CAININ010000281.1 GCA_903849265.1 uncultured Acidimicrobiaceae bacterium | reverse complement strand
GCCGGCACGAGCGAAACGCCCTAGAGGGCCAGGATCGCCCACGCCGCAATCTTTCCCGGCCGGGCTGTCCGACGCGTCCATCGCGTCTGCATCACAATTTCTGGCCGGCTCGAGAGCTGCCGGGCGCCAGAGGTCTTCACCAATCGAGTATGCCCCACCGGGACCCGCTGCGCCGGTCGCCGCCACTGCTTTCAGTCACGGCGGTTCAATCGGTCGGTGATGAGTCCTCGGTACCTTTGGCACCCTGACCAGGGGGATCTTCGCCGGCGGCCGGCGACTTCGGGCTATCCGTGCCCCCATCGCGCCACCGTCTCAGCCGTTCCGCCACGATCGCCTCGTGTCCGTGTTCGCTCGGTTCGTAGTACCGGTTTCCAGCCACGGTGGCTGGACGGTACTCCTGGGCCACGAAGCCGTCCGGATGGTCATGAGGGTACTCGTACCCCTGTCCGTGGCCGATGGTAGATGCGCTGCGATAGTGGGCATCGCGCAGGTGGCCGGGAACGTCACCACGAGGCGCCTCGCGCACGTCGCGTTGGGCGAGGCCGAGGGCCACGGTCACCCGGTTGGACTTCGGAGCGCATGCCAGGTGCACCACGGCTTGTGCCAGGTTCAGCTGTGCCTCGGGCAGCCCCACGAACTCGACCGCCCGGGCGGCGGCATCTGCAACCACCAGAGCAAGCGGATCGGCCTCCCCTACATCTTCGCTGGCCAGGATCACCAGGCGCCGGGCAATGAAGCGGGCGTCCTCCCCCGACTCGAGCATGCGGGCCAGCCAGTAGAGCCCGGCATCTGGGTCCGAACCGCGGATCGACTTGATGAAGGCGCTGACCTGGTCGTAGTGGTCATCCTCTCCGTAGTGCTGCAGTCGGGTATTGCGAGCACTCTCCACATCACCCAACGTCACCGGGCGGTCGCCGGCCAGGGCCAGCGCTACCTCCAGGGTCGTCAGCACGGCGCGAGCATCCCCGTCGGCCAGGCCCACGAGCGCCGCCACCGCGTCGGGCTCAGCACTCGCACCTTCGGCCGCGAGCCCCCGAGCCACGACCTGGGCCAACTCCTGATCCGAGAGCGGCTCGAGGCGCCATAGCGTCGAGCGTGACAGCAACGGGGCGTTGACCTGGAAAAACGGGTTTTCTGTAGTCGCCCCGATCAGGACCAACAGCCCTTCTTCGACGGAGGGGAGGAGGGCATCCTGCTGGGACCGGTTGAAGCGGTGCACCTCATCGAGGAAGAGGATGGTGCCCCTCCCCTGCTCCCCGAGGAGCTGTCTGGCGGCCTCGACAACTTCACGGACATCCTTGACCCCGGCGGTCACCGCCGAAAGTGGCACGAAGCGCTTAGAGGTGGCCGTTGCCACCACGGAAGCGAGCGTGGTCTTGCCCGTACCCGGCGGTCCCCACAGGATCGCCGACGTCAGCCGGTCTGCCTCGATCAGGGCCCGGAGCGGTGCACCCGGGCCCACAAGATGGCTCTGGCCGATGATCTCGTCCAGCGAATGCGGCCGCATGCGGGCCGCCAGGGGGGCGCGTTGTGCGATGCGATCGGCAGCGGCGCCGGAGAAGAGGTCCTCACCGGCCATGAGTCCCTCAGTCCAACTTCGGGATCGGCTGCAGGCCGAGGTCGCGCAGCGCGCCAGCGGCCAGGGGCTTCGGTGCGTCGGTCATTGGATCCCATCCGGACTGCGTCTTCGGGAAGGCGATGACCTCGCGGATGTTGTCCTCCCCCGCGAAGATGGCCACCAGGCGATCGAGGCCGACGGCGAATCCAGCGTGCGGTGGGGCACCGAACCGGAACGCTCCGAGCAGGAAGCCGAACCGCGATGCGGCCTCCTCGTCGGAGATCCCGAGAACGGAGAAGATCCGGGCCTGAATGTCTGCCCGGTGCACACGGACGCTCCCCGACCCGAGCTCCCAGCCGTTGAGGACGAGGTCGTAGGCTTGACTCCGAACTGACGCGGGGTCGGACTCGAGCCGATCGATGTCTTCTGGGTGGGGCATGGTGAACGGGTGATGGGCGGCGACCGGGTTGCCGGCATCGTCGACCCCATCGAACATCGGGAAGTCGACCACCCAGAGGTAGGCGTACGGCCCCTCCGACACTGGGCGTCCACCGAGCTCGAGCCGCAGGGCCCCCAGCACATGACAGGTCAACCGGTAGTCGTCGGCCACAGTCAGGATCAGGTCGCCCACCGTTGCCCCGGTGGCGGCCACCAGTCCGGACTGCTCGTCGTCGGACAAGAACTTGGCGACCGGGGACTCGATGCCGGTGACACCGTCTTCGTTCTGGGTCACCTTGAACCAGGCCAGGCCCTTGGCGCCCAGCGCCTTGGCCCGGTCGGTCAGTGCATCGAGACGTGACCGGCTGAGCCCCGCCCCACCGTCCAGCACGATCGCTTTGACGCACGGAGCGGAAAATGCCCGGAACTCAGTGGTGGCGAACACTGCGGTCAGATCGACCAGCTCCATGGCGAATCGGATGTCCGGCTTGTCGGTTCCATAGCGGTCCATTGCTTCGGCCCAGGTCATCGTGGGCACTGGTCCGGGACGTTGCCCGGTGGCCGCTTCTGCGGCATCGAGCACGGCTTCGGACACGAACGACAAGACATCCTCTTGGGTGACGAAGGAGGCCTCGATGTCCAATTGGGAGAACTCGAACTGGCGGTCTGCCCGCAGGTCTTCGTCGCGCAGGCACCGGGCAACCTGATAATAGCGATCGACCCCCGCCACCATGAGGAGCTGCTTTGCCAGCTGGGGGCTCTGAGGCAGCACGTAGCACGACCCGTGGTGGAGCCGGCTCGGCACTGCGAACTCGCGTGCCCCTTCGGGTGTCGGCGCCCACAGCAGCGGCGTCTCGACCTCGAGGAACCCCTGGCGGTCCATGGCGGCTCGGAGCGATGAGTTCACCTTGGCCCGGAGCCGGAGGTTGGCCTGCATCGTTGGCCGGCGCAGATCGACGAACCGGTGCTTGAGCCGGATCACCTCGTCGACGTCGACACGGTCGTCGACCGGGAAGGGCGGGGGCTCGGCGGCGTTGAGCACGGTGACAGTGCAGTCGTGGAGTTCGACTTCACCAGTAGGAAGATCAGGGTTGGTGGTGCCGGCCGGGCGCAGGCGCACCTCGCCCTCGACGGCGACCACGTACTCGCTGCGGACATCCACCGTGCCGGGCACGACGCACTGGACGATGCCGGTGTGGTCTCGCAGGTCGATGAAGGCCAGGTGCTCACCGTGCTCGCGGCGCTTGGCCACCCATCCGCACACAGTGGCGCGGGTGCCCACATCCTCGCTCCGCAGGGTCCCGCAGAGGTGGGTCCGCATAGAGGTGGCTCCGACTGGCGTCGAGGGCTCGGGGAGAATGGTCACTGCTGGTCCTTTCGTGGGGTCCCGCTCACAGGGCCGAGGGATCGGCCGGGGTATCCCGGATGGCGGCACGCACAGCGTCGACCACCTCGGCTACCGGCACAGTGCTCTGGTCCCCGGTGCCGCGCAGGGGCCGGAGTGACACCGTACCCGAGGCCGCCTCGTCGGGACCCACGATCAGTACCCAGGCCGCCCCGGACTTGTCGGCCGCCTTGAACTGCGCCTTCATGGACCGATCGTCGTAGGCACGGTCGGCCGACATCCCTGCCGCACGAAGGGCGGCCGTGAGGTCCCGGGCGTGGTCCCCTCCAGCGGTATCCACGACGAACGCGTCCGGCCGAGCGGGATCGACGGCGAAGACGCCTTCTGCATCGCATGCCAACAGGATCCGCTCGATGCCCATCCCGAAACCGATCCCGGGGGTCGGTGGACCCCCAAGCATCTCCACGAGTCCGTCGTAGCGGCCGCCGCCACCGATCCCGTTCTGGGCCGACTCCAAGGCGGCCGAGGCGAATTCGAACGTGGTGCGGGTGTAGTAATCGAAGCCGCGCACCAGTCGGTGATCGAGCACGTAGGGCACCTGCTGGGCGTCAAGACCCTGCCGAACCCGGGCGAAATGTGCATCGCACTCGTCGCAGAGGTGCTCCGCGAACCCTGGAGCACCGTCCGTGGCCGCCCGGCAAGCGTCGCGCTTGCAGTCGAGGGCCCGTAGCGGGTTCGCTTCGAGCCTGTCCCGGTGCTCGTCGCACAGCTGGTCTCGACGCTCGGCCAGGTAGGCGGTCAGGAGTTCGAGGTAGGCAGGCCGGCAGCTGTCATCACCCATCGAATTGATCCGGAGGGTGAATGCCGCCAGCCCGAGACTCCGAAAGAACGTGTCGGCCAGGGCGACCACCTCGACGTCAAGATCGGCATCGGAAGGCCCGAGCGCCTCGACGCCCAACTGGTGGTGCTGACGATACCGTCCCGCCTGGGGTCGCTCGTAGCGGAATGCCGGGGTGGCATACCACGCCTTCCACGGCAGCGGCGGGCGATGCTGGACAAACGCTCGAACCATGGGAGCCGTACCCTCGGGCCGGAGCGCCAGCGTGCGGCCTCCCCGGTCTTCGAACTCATACATCTCCTTGCCGACCACATCGCTGCCCTCGCCGATCCCGCGGCGAAAGACCTTCACGTCCTCGAAGATCGGCGTGTGTGCCAGCCCGTATCCGGCTCGTTCGACGTGAACTGCGAAGAGGGCCAGGAGCGACTCCCAACGGGTCGACTCGGGCCACAGGACATCGTGGGTTCCACTGGGGGCGCGCGCAACGAGCGTCTTGTCGGACACGGTGGGCTCAGTCCTTTTTGCCGGGGAGGATCCGATACACGTCGTAGACGGCATCGAGGTGGCGGATCAGGTTCAGCACCGACTCCAGGTGGGCAGGGTCGGCCAGTTCGACGTCGAACCGCATCCGGCTGATTCGGTCGGCATCAGTCTGGGTATTGGCGCTGACGATGTTGAGGTGGTGCTCGGACACGACCTTGGTGATGTCGGCGAGCAGCCGCGAACGGTCAATGGCCACCACCTCGATGGTGGCGATGAACACGCCGGACGACCGGTGGTCCCACTCCACTTCGATGAGCCGCTCACGGGACCGGCTGGCCAGGGACGCCGCATTGGCACAGTCGGCCCGGTGCACGGAGACCCCCCGCCCTCGAGTGACGAAGCCGATGATCTCGTCGCCGGGGACCGGGGTGCAGCAACGCGAGAGACGTACCATCATGTCGTCGAGTCCCTCGACGTAAACGCCGACTGATGCCCCTCGACTCGGACGCGAGGAGAGGTGCTGCTGGCGGGCCGTGACGGGCAGCTGCTCCTCGATGGCGCCGCCGCGCAGCTCACGCAGGATGCGCTGGGTGACCGCTCGAGCGGATATCCGGTTGTCGCCGATGGCCGCGTGCAGGGCGTCGGCATCCGGGTAGTTCATGGCCCCTGCCAGCTCGGCAAGCGTCTGAGCCGACGCCAGCTTCTGCACGGGGAGCCCCTCGCGGCGGAGTTCCTTGATCAGCGCTTCCCGACCGAGCTCAATGGCGTCTTCGCGCCGCTCGCGAGAGAACCACTGTCGGATCTTGCTTCGGGCACGAGAGGACGCCACCACGTGCAGCCAGTCCCTCGACGGTCCGGCCGTTTCGGCCTTGGACGTGAAGATTTCGACGGTGTCGGCAGAGTTCAGCCGGGTGTCGAGCGGGACGAGGCGCCCGTTCACCTTGGCCCCGATGCATTTGTGGCCGACCTCGGTGTGAATGCTGTAGGCGAAGTCGACAGGTGTGGAGTTGGCCGCGAGGGCGATGACCTTGCCTTTGGGCGTGAAGACATAGACCTCGTCCTCCTCGAGGTCGAGCTTCAAAGCCTCCAGAAATTCGATCGGGTCGGTCGTCTCGTTCTGGAAGTCGACGATCCGCTGCATCCACTCGACCTCGGCGGTAGTCGACGAAGTCTCCTTGGCCAGGGCCATCCGCTCTGCTCGTCGGTCTCGCTCATGCAGCTCTGCTCGCTGGGCCGCTGTCATCTGCGGGGCCTTCTTCGTCGACGCGTCCTTACCCTCGACGTCCTTCGGGCGACGGGTCTTGGTCGTGCCGTCCCCGATCGACCTCGACGGTCCCGATCCTTGATCGGAACGGGAGCCCTTCTCCTTGTAACTCCAGTGGGCGGCGATCCCGTACTCTGCCCGACGGTGCATCTCGTGGGTGCGGACCTGCACCTCGATCGGC
>CAININ010000280.1 GCA_903849265.1 uncultured Acidimicrobiaceae bacterium | reverse complement strand
TCGGTCACCCGGCGCATGATGACCCCGTGACGCATGGCGGCGTAGGCGATGTGCCAGGTGAGGTCACCGACCGGGTGGCCGGCGTAGCCCGCATAAGCCGCCGCCACGTCGACCGGCCGGAACATGTTCGGCAGACCGGGGGCTCCCAGTTGCACGGCAAGGTCCTGGAAGAACAGATGGAGGTAGCACATCCACCCGAGATCGACCTCGGGGGGAGCTACGGCCGCCATCTCCCAGTCGAGGACGGCCACCACTTCGTTGTCCCGGAACATCATGTTGCCGATCCGGCCGTCCCCCCAGGACAGGGCGTCCGGGCTCACATCGGTCGGCAAGTTGTCGGTCAACCATGCGAAACACTCGTCGAGCAGCGGCGAGCGTGTGTCCCCGACGACCCACTCGTGGTAGGCCTTCCAACTGTTCAGACTGCGCTCGAGTGCCGTGTCCCCGGGCTGGTCGATCTGCAGGAACGCCAGGTCGTGCTGATCCGGAGTGATGGAGTGGATGCCGGCCATGGCTCGGATCGCCGAGTCCTGGATGGTCCGGCGAGCTTCCTCCGTGCCGTCGAAGACCCAGTTGTCCCCGAATGTGTATGGCAAGACATCCGGCGGAACCCGTCCGTCCACCTGGTCCATGACGAAGAACGCACCTCCGAGCACTGTCGGGTCTTGTTCGTACCAATGGGTCCTTGGGACCGGCACGTCGGTGTTGTCGCCAACCAACTGCATCACACGGAACTGCATATCGAGGTCGTAGGTGGTGAAGACCGGGTAGTCCGTCGCCGGGGGCTCCACCCGGGCCACGAGCCGTCGCTCGACCGTAGTGCCGTCCTCGGTCCAACGGGCGGTGACCAGCAATGTCTCCGACGACATGCCGTTGCTTTCCGGGCTGGTCAGCTCCGTCACTTCGGCGTCGTTGCCGACGGGGAGCGTGCTGCGCAGCCAGGTCTCGAACTGACCCCGCATCCGGCCCGGGTCGCGGGTCGACGTGGTGATGCGGTCGGCGTCCATGGCCACGGTTCCGTCTGGGCGGCTCTGTCCCACCCCGTCCTTCGGCGTGTCAGTTGTCATGCGCTCTCCCCCACTCTCGATGGCGGCACCGGGTTCCCCCTGCTGGTCCGTGCCAACCTGCATGCGGGGCAACGTAGCGCGTCTGGCGCCCGACCCCGAAACGATCAGGTGTGGGTGGAGAGCGGGAGCGGCCGGGCTTCGCCGATTGCCGCCAGGTCGCCAGCGGGTCCGTGCCAGCGGACTTCGACGGCCTCCGGCGGATCCACCCGTCGGTGCAGTGCCGCCAGCGCCACCGATCCCCCGGATCTAGGCGATCGGGCGACGGAAGACAGCGCTCCCACTTCGTGGCCGCCGTCTGCGGTCCACACCGCAGCGCCGATTGGAGGAACGGCGTCCCCGGCGACCACCACAGCGCACAGGCGACGCACCACGTTCGACCCCCGAGCATCGAGTCGAGCCACCAGCTCTTGGCCGGTGAAGCAGCCCTTGGTGAACGACACGGTGCGATCCACCAGGCCCACTTCGGCGGCGATGGTCGTCTCGGTGACCTCACGCCCGCCCATCGGCACCCCCGCCTCGATCCGGGCGGACTCCCACGCCTGGACTCCGCACGGCACTGCGCCCTGCGGGATCCACGCGGCCAAGTCCGGGTCGGTGCCTGTGGTCGGACCCATCAGGTCGACCCCCGACCATCCGGGCCAGTCGACCCGGAGCACCAGCGTTGGTCCGTCGGTGCCCGACCCTGACGCGGTTGCTCCGTCGAGGGCCCGTGGGCCACGGAGCGACAGGCACGACCACGCTGCAGGCTCGATCGTCACCTTGGTGCGGAGCCGGAACCGCTCGAGTCGGGCCTGGGCCGCCGGCCCGCACCCGGCATCGGTGTCCAGGAGGAACAGGTCGTCCCCGGTCCGGGTGATCCTCACGTAGGCGTCCACCTTGCCCTGGGGGCTCAGCAGCAGCGCCTCAGTCGAGCCTCCGACCGGCAAGGGGGTCAGGTCTTGGCTGCACTGGCCTTGTAGGTAGGTCAGGGCGTCGGGACCGGCGACCAGCAGGACATCACGGGGAACGATGCGCCAGGCGGCTCCCGTCTGCAGCGCTTCGTAGCCAATATCAGTCTCCGTCATCGTTCCCCCCTTGGGCCCGCAGCCCGCGCCATCGCTACCGCAGAAAGGAGTGCTGCTGCCTTGTGGGCGCACTCGGCGTTTTCGGAGGCAGGGTCGCTATCGGCCACGATGCCCGCACCTGCTTGGACCGAGGCTCTTCCATCGGGGGTCACGGTCATGGTCCGGATGGCGATGGCCGTGTCGAGGTTGCCGGAGAAGTCGAGGTAGCCCACAACACCGCCGTAAATGCCGCGCTTGGTCGGCTCGAGGTCGTCGATGATCTCCATGGCCCGCACCTTGGGGGCGCCGGAAAGGGTGCCGGCGGGCAACGTGGCCCGCAGGACATCGATCGGTCCCTTGCCAGGCGCTAGCCGTCCAGAGACCTGGGAGGTCATGTGCATGATGTGGCTGTAGCGCTCGACCACCATGACCTCGTCGAGGACCTCGGTGCCGAAGCTGGTCACCCGACCTACGTCGTTACGGGCGAGATCGATGAGCATGACGTGCTCGGCCACTTCCTTCGGGTCCTCGACCAGCTCTCCTTCGAGTCGGGCGTCTTCCTCTGGGGTGATGCCTCGGGGACGGGACCCGGCGATGGGCCGAGACGTCACCGTGCCGTCGCGGAGGCGCACCATCGGCTCGGGCGACGCGCCCACGACGGTCACCTCGGGGAAGCGCAGGAAGTACAGGTACGGGCTCGGATTGACCAGACGCAGTACCCGATACACATCGAACGGGTCGGCCCCAAGATCGCCAAGGTCGAACCGCTGGGACAGGACCACCTGGAAGACATCGCCGGCTAGGACATGCTCCTTGGCCGCACGAACAGCGTCCTCGTAGAGCCCATCAGTCATGGTGCGGACCACGTCTGGCGGCGGTGGCTGGCGGGGTGCCAGCAGCCGGGGGGCCTCAGGGGTGGGGCACACACAATCGATGGCGAGCTGGTCCAGTCGGATCTCGGCCGCGGCATACGCCCGGTCGAGGTCGTCGGCCGTCCACGTCGGGTCGATCACCACGTTGTCGATCAGGACCACCCGTTGGCGCCAATGGTCGAAAGCCGCCAGTTGTCCGATGACGGCCAGGATGGCGTCTGGCTGCCCGAGGTCGTCCGGTGGGATGTCCGGCAGGTGCTCGACCTCTCGGACGACGTCGTACCCGAGGTAGCCGACCAGGCCGCCGTGCAAGGGCGGCAGCTCCGGCAGGTCGGGCGAGTCCACCGCGGCCAAGATCGACTCCAAGGCGGCCAGCACCCCCTCAGATCCGGTGACTCCTCCCGGACACAAGGCGTCGAGGTCGAGATCACCACGGGTGTGGACCTCCGTGCCGTTCGCCACGATGGTGGCCAATGGGTTTCGACCGATGAAGGAGTACCGCCCCCAGCGCTCTCCTCCCTCGACGGACTCGAGCAAGAACCCGCTGGTGTCCCCAAGGCCTACGATCTGCATGAACGCGGCCACCGGGGTGACAGTGTCAGCCACGATCTCTCGCCACACGGGCACGATGCGGTGGTGAAGCGCCAACCGGCGAAACCCCTCGGCGCCCGGCCCGGTGGGTTGGGTCACGAGGGGGAGGGCTCCCCGGCGCTGGCTACACCTTCGCCGAATGCCCGGTAGAAGCAGCTGCGGTGCCCCGTATGGCAGGCCCCGGCTCCCTCCTGGTCGACCGTGACCAGGAGCGCGTCGCCGTCGCAGTCGTAGTGGACCGACCGCACATACTGCCGGTCGCCTGACGTCTCACCCTTGCACCAGTACTCCTGGCGGCTGCGGCTCCAAAACCAGGTCCGCCCGGTCTCGAGGGTCTTGACCAAGGATTCGGCGTTCATCCACGCGAACATCAGGACGCTGCCGTCCGATGCATCCTGGATGATGGCGCCGACGAGCCCGTCCTCGGTGTATGTCACGGCGGCGAGCTCCTCGGCCGCATACGGGACAGGGGCGGCGGCGAAGGTCGGTGGCTGAGCGGAAGTGGTCACGGGGCTCCCAGTGTCTGGTTCGTACGGAAGAGGGCGGATCGGGGCATGGATCGGGGCATGGATCGGGGCATGGATCGGGCGGCGGGGAGTGTGCGGGGCGTGGGTATCAGCCAGGTCAGAGGTAGAGGCCGGTTCCGCCGTCGAATCGGGTGGCAGCAACGGCATGGATGTCTCGCTCCCGCAGGATCACGTACTCCTCACCCTGGACTTCGACCTCGAAACGGTCCTCGGGGTTGAACAGCACGGTGTCGCCGATCTTGACTGAGCGCACGTGGGGTCCCACGGCCACCGCTCGAGCCCACGACAGCCGTCGAGACACCTGCGCAGTGGCCGGAATCAAGATGCCGGCACGGGAGCGCCGCTCCCCTTCGGCCTGGCCTACCTGCACCAGCACGCGGTCGGCGAGGACGTCGATCGCAAGCTTGGCGTCAGCGGTGGCCGATGCCTTCGGCGGGGCTTTTTTGGTCACGGTTGCCACGCTGGCAGGCTACCGCAGCCCTGCAAGGCACCGAACCTGCACACAGGAGCCCGCAGGGCTCCGGCGCTTCTGCGCTCAAGCAGGTCGGACGGCGACACCGGCCGCCGCCAGGTGCGCCTTTGCCTCCGCGATGGTGAACTCGCCCAGGTGGAAGATCGACGCAGCCAGAACAGCGTCGGCCGCGCCCTCGAGCGCCCCCTCGACCAGATGGTCGAGCTCTCCGACTCCTCCCGATGCCACCAGTGGCACCTGACACCGTCCGGCGATCTGACGGGTGAGCTCGAGATCGAACCCGTCCCTGGTGCCATCACGGTCCATCGAGGTCACCAGCAGCTCACCCGCACCCAGGGCTGCGCACCGCTCCGCCCACACCAGTGCGTCGAGCCCGGTGGCGGTGCGTCCTCCATGGGTGAAGACCTCCCACGCGGGCGGCGACCCTTCTGGACCTAGCCGTCGCCGGGCATCGACGGCTACCACCACGCACTGGCTCCCGAACTCGTCTGCCAGGTCGGCGATGAGCCCTGGACGGTCGACTGCAGCCGTATTGACCCCGACTTTGTCGGCACCGGCACGGAGCAGCCGACGCCCGTCGTCCACGGCACGCACGCCGCCCCCGACGGTGAACGGAATGAACACCTGCTCGGCGGTCCGAGCCACGACGTCCACCATGGTCCGGCGGTTGTCGGACGACGCGGTGATGTCCAAGAAGACGAGTTCGTCCGCCCCCTGGGCGTCATAGCGCGCCGCCAACTCCACCGGGTCGCCGGCATCGAACAGGTCGGTGAAGCGCACGCCCTTCACGACCCGTCCATCGTCGACGTCCAGACAGGGGATCACCCGAACCGTGCGCACGCTGCCACCCCCTCTTCGACCGTCATCCGTCCGTCCACCAGGGCCTTGCCAGTGATGGCGCCGAGCAGACCACGAGAGGCGCCGGCTGAGTCTGCCTCCTCGACCTGGGCGAGCGCCACGACGTCCGCCACCGAGCCCACCCCGCCCGATGCGATGACCGGGACTTCGGTCGAGGCCAGCACGGCACGCAGGCCCTCGATATCTGGACCGGTCAGCATGCCGTCGCGTTCGATCGAGGTCACGATGACTGCGGACAGGCCGGCGCCCGCCACCTCGTCGAGCAGGTCCCCCACTGTCCGCCCGGACCCCTGCTCCCATCCGCGCACCGCGACCTCCGCCCTGCCGTCCGCAGTCCTGCGGTAGTCCAAGCCCAACGCCACCATGCCGGGGAACGCTGCCGTTGCCCGTCGCACCAAGCCCGGGTCATCGAGTGCTGCGGTACCGAGAATCACCCTGCTCAGCCCGCCCTCGAGCAGCTCCTCGATGTCCCCTTCGCTACGCACGCCTCCACCCGTCTCGACGGGCACCCCAGCCGCACGGGCGATGGCGAGGACGGTCGACCGATTGACCGGCAGGCCCGACCGTGCGGCATCGAGATCGACGACGTGCAGCCACGGTGCGCCCCCTTCGACGAAGCGCATGGCCAGTTCTACCGGGTCGCCGTACTCGCTCTGCCGATCGAAGTCCCCCTGGGTGAGCCGGACCGCCCCGCCGCCACGGATATCGATCGCTGGGTAGAGATCCATCAGGCGCCGACCGATGACGGTGTCCGCCCAGACGCAGCGTCCACGGCAGCCACGAAGTTGGAAAGGATCCCGAGTCCGACAGTTCCGGACTTCTCCGGATGGAACTGCGTACCCCAGACCGGGCCGCGTTCGGCCGAGGCGACGACGGGGCCGCCGTAGTCACAGGTGGCCGTGGTGTCCGAGGTCTGCTCCGGTGCGAACGAATGGACGAAGTAGACCCACGCCGGGTCGGGCACGCCGACCAGCAGGTTCGACTGGGTGATGTCGAGCACATTCCACTGCATCTGCGGGTGCTTGACTCCCACCGGCAGGCGGCGGACCACCCCCGGAAAGATCCCGAGGCCAGATGCAGACGGGTCTTCTTCTGACCCTTCGTACAGCAGTTGGAACCCGACGCAGATGCCGAGGAAGGGAAGCCCGCGCGCTACCGCATCCCGAGCAACCTCCGCCAGCCCGCTCGACTCGAGGGCCCGCGCACATGGGCCAAAGGATCCGACCCCGGGCAGGACGATCCCATCGGCACCGGCCGCCAGGGCGGGATCATCCACCAGGCGGGCGTCGGCGCCTACCTTCTGCAGGGCCTTCTCGGCCGAACGGAGGTTGCCGATGCCGTAGTCAAGGACGGCGATCACAGGGCGGCACGGGCGGTCACAGGGTGCCCTTGGTGGACGGGATGCCCCCGCCCTCGACCCGAATGGCCTGCTTGAGGCACCGGGCGACCGCTTTGAACGATGCCTCGACGATGTGGTGGGTGTTCCTGCCCGTCACCAAACGGACGTGGAGGGTGATGGCGGCAGCAGTGATGAACGCTCGCCAGAACTCTTCGGCCAGCTGCGGATCGAACGGCGGCGTACCGAGACCGGGAGTATCCGGGGGGAACTCGATCGTGTAGGCCAGGAAGGGGCGGCCCGACAGGTCGAGGGCCACGTCGACCAGCGCCTCGTCGAGGGGAAGGGAGATCGACGCAAAGCGGGTGACGCCAGCCTTGTCCCCGAGGGCCTCCGCCACCACCTCGCCCAGTGCGATCCCCACGTCTTCAACCGTGTGGTGGGCGTCGACATGGAGATCCCCCACGGCTGCGACCGTCAGGTCGATACCCCCGTGGCGCCCGAGCTGGGCGAGCATGTGGTCGAAGAACGGAAGGCCGGTCGAGACCTCGGTCACGCCGGTGCCGTCGAGGTCGACGGAGACTTCGATCGACGTCTCCTTGGTAGCCCGGGCCACCCGGGCGGTCCGCCGACGGACGGTGGTCGCCTCGTTCGGCTCGTTGGGCTCGTTCGACATCGTGGCGGCTGGGCTCATCGCAGGCTTTCGGTCAGTGCGGCCAGGAACCGGTCGTTCTCCTCGGGGAGGCCCACTGTCACCCGAAGGCATCCGGTGAGCCCCGGCCACGCGGAACAGTCTCGCACGAGCACCGATGCCGATACGAGATCGGACCACACCGCGGTCGCGGCCTTGCCCGTCGGGCGGAAGAGGAGGAAGTTCGCATCCGACGGCCATGTCTCGACCGGGAGCTCGGCGAATGCAGCGGCGATCCTGCCGCGCTCCTCTGCGATGGCCGCCACTCGGGCGTTCATCTCCGCCACGAAGTCCAGAGCCAGGCGTCCGGCTTCTTGCTTTGCCGCGTCGAGGTGGTAGGGCAGCGCCACGAGCTCGCAGGCTCGGACGACCTCGGGGTCGGCCACCAGGTAGCCCAGCCGTGTGCCGGCCATCGACCACGTCTTGGAGAACGTGCGAACGACCACGACGTGGCGCATGCCGGCCGGGTCGCTGCCGCGCAGTGCCAGGGCTGATGACGGGGCGAACTGCCCGTAGGCCTCGTCGACGACCAGTATCCCCGGGACCATGCCGGCCACGGCGGTGATCTCGTCCAACGAGTCCGCCCGTCCCGTCGGGTTGTTCGGCGAGCAGAGGAATGTGAGGGCTGGGTCTGACCCTGCCACCACCTCTGCCACTACGTCGAGGTCGAGGGCGAAGTCGGCGCGACGCGGACCTGTCGCCACGGGAGTTCCAGTGATCCGGGAAATGTGCCGGTGCAGGGTATAGGTAGGTTCGAACAGGGCAGCCGTACGCGAGGGGCCTCCGTACGCGAGCAGCAGGCACTGCAGGACCTCGTTCGATCCGTTGGCGCAGAAGATCTCGTCCACGCCGACCCCATGGCTGTCGGCAAGGGCGCCACGAAGGCCGAGGGCTTGGCGGTCGGGGTAGCGGTTGAACTCGATGTCGGCGACGGCGGCCGTCAGCGCCTCGATCCACCCGGACGGAGGGGGCAGCGGCGACTCGTTGGTGTTGAGTCGGACCTCGACATCGACCTGGGCCGAGTGATAGCCGTCCAGGGCGGACAGGTCCGGGCGCACCGGAGGCAGTGCGCGGCCGGACGGGCCGCCCGGCCCTACTTCGTCCATCGGAGGCGCACCGATTCGGCATGGGCAGGAAGTCCCTCGGTCTCGGCCAAGGTCACCACATGCGGCCCGAGGGTGCGCAGCGCGTCGTCGTCCATACCCACCGCATGGATGTGCTTTCGGAAATCGTCCACCCGAAGGGCGCTGGCGAACCGAGCCGTCCGGTTCGTCGGGAGCACATGGTTCGGTCCGGCGAGGTAGTCGCCCACGCTGGCCGGAGCGTTCATCCCGAGGAACACCGCACCAGCGGATTCGATGTGCACCAGCAACGACTCGGCGTTGCGGGTGAGGATCTCGAGATGTTCCGGGGCGACCACGTTCGACACCGCACAGGCCTGCTTGGGTCCATCGACGAGGACAGCCCATCCGCCGGCACCCAGCGTGGCCTCGAGGTCGCCACGGCGGGGTGAGGCCGCAACGATACGGTCGACGGCGGCGCAGACCTCTTCGAGCGTCGACTCGGACCAGGTGACCAGCCAGGCCAGTCCATCCGGGCCGTGCTCGGCCTGCACCACCAGATCGATGGCTGCGAGTTCAGGTGGCGTGTCGGGACCAGCGATGACGACGACCTCGGACGGGCCGGCGAAGGCAGAGGCCACGCCGACGACGCCCGACACCTGACGTTTGGCCTCGGCCACATAACGGTTCCCAGGTCCCACGATCACGTCGACAGCTCTGATGGACTCGGTGCCGTAGGCCATGGCCGCGATGGCCTGGGCGCCGCCGACCCGGTAGACCTCGGTCACGCCGGCAACCGCGGCAGCGGCCAACGTGGCGTCATCGATCTTGCCGTCGGGGCCCGGCGGGACGCACAGGATGATCTCCTCCACGCCAGCCACCTGCGCCGGAACAGCGCACATCAGCACGGTCGACGGATAGCGGGCTCGTCCGCCCGGGGCATAGCAGCCGGCGCGTCGGACCGGGCGCACGAGATGACGCACGGTGATCCCTCCGGAGGCGAATTCGCTGGGGACGTCCCCGGCCTCATGGGCGTGGTACGCCAGGATCCGATCATGGGCGACATCGAGGGCCTCCTGCAGCGCCGCAGGGATGCGGGCGAGCGCCGCATTGATCTCCTCGGCCGGGACACGCAGGTCATCGATGTCGACGTGGTCGTAGCGCGCCGTCAGCAATCGCAGAGCGTCATCCCCGCCAGCGCGCACCTCGGCGATGATGGCGCTGACGGCGTCCGAGGAGCGGTCCTGCTCGTCCACCGGACGGGGTAGCTGGTCGGTCAGTTCGCGGCGGTCGCCGGCGAAGCCGCGTAGGTCGAGTCGACGGAGGGCCATGGCTCGTTGATGCTACCGGAAGCCCAACAACTCTCCTCGTGGTCGGAGTATGGCGGAGCACCTGCACCTGTGTGCTCGCACTCCCTCGACGGGCATCGAGCTGCCTCGTGGCGGTGTCATGATCGTCCTATGCCCGCCAGCTCTGCAGAACTGTCCTCCCTCGCTACCGCGCTCGACGAACTGACCCGACGGGTCACGGTCCACGGCGAGGCTGCCGATCAGGCGAAGGACGAGGAGACCGCCCGCGAACTCTTTGCCATCGAGCGATCCCTCACCAGTGCCAACCGCCGACTGGCCCGTCTCGCCCTCACGCTCGGCCGACGCTAGGCATCCATCGTGACCCCAGACGCGGCGAAGGCACCCCGAAGGGCGCCTTCGCGCAAGTAGGTCGGGCGGCGGATCCCGGGTCCTACTCGGAAGGACCAGTTGGCGGGAACCGGTCCATTTGTAACTACAGCACACCTCACACGGATTCGCCAGTCATGAATAGACGAAAATCTGCAACCCGAGGTTACAAATCGCCGATTCCATAGGTATTGTCCCTGTTGACAACGATTTCCTTGGCTCATTGCTCGTTTTGCAACATGTGCAGCGCCTCGCGTAACGGCTGTTCGACGGTACCGAAAAGCCGCCGACCCTGACGGATCGACGCCTTCTCATTCGGCGACCAACAGTGCAGTCGTCGACCCGGGGCACTGGGCGAATCAGGTACCGACCCGGCGGCGTCCAGAGCTTGCGCCAAGGGCAGCAGAAGGGCAGAAGTCGGCCAACAGGCAGTTGGTGCACTGAGGCGACCGGGCGCGGCATGTTTCGCGGCCGTGGAGGATGAGCCGCAGACTGAACCTGCCGCGGCTCGCCGCTGGAATCATCGGGTTCAGGGCGTACTCGACCTTCACCGGATCAACTTCATGGGTCAGGCCGAGCCGACCGGCCAGACGCTGCACGTGGGTGTCGACAGGAAGCCCGGGAAGGTCGAACGCCACGCTGCGCAGGACGTTGGCTGTCTTGCGCCCCACTCCGGGGAGCGTCACCAGGTCTTCCATGCGCCAAGGCACGACGCCATCGAACCGGTCGCGAACTGCGCACGCCATGCCGATGAGGCTGCGCGTCTTTGCTCGGAAGAACCCAGTGGAGCGGATCAGCTCTTCGACTTCGCCGACTGGCGCATCGGCGAGCGAATCGACATCGGGGAAGCGGGCGAACAGCGCCGGTGTCGTGCGGTTCACTCGTTCGTCGGTGCACTGGGCCGACAGGATCGTGGCGGCCAGCAGCTGAAACGCATCCGCATGGTCGAGGGCGCACAGATCGGCCGTCGACCCCGGGAAGCGCTCGCCGAGCCGCAGGTCGGTCTCGCGCGCCCTGCCAGCTGGTGTGCGAGGTCGGACCATGGCCGGAGGTTACCGGTAGGTTCTGCCCCATGGACGATCCCGCCCTCCAGGTCATGACGATGGCCGACAGCGGCCTGGTCGACGAAGTGACGCTCCTGCTGCACCGTGTGAAGGCAGTCCGAGGTGTCTCCGGCCTGAGCGAGGGCCGCCTTCGGGCCCTTCATGGGGCATCCAGCGGTCAGGGGACCCAGTTCCTCGCCGTGGCTGCACGCGATCCGTCCGACGGCCAACTCGTGGCCTACGCACAGGTCGATGATGAGGGAGACCGCTCGTATTCGAACGTGGAGCTCGTCACTGCGTCCACTGACGCCAGCGCCGAACGTTTGGCTGACGTCTTGCTCGACAGCGTGGTGGCGGAGTTCGGTGCCGCGGGCGGCGGTCCCCTGCGGCTCTGGGTGGCCCAACCGCAAACCCGAGACGACCGACGGGCCTCGTCACTCGGCTTCACCATCGAACGGGACCTCGTGCAGTTGCGCTGCACCCTCCCCCTCGCTGCCGTCTCTTCCGCTCGGATGGCGGGACCGGAGGCAACGATCCGCCCGTTCCGGGTGGGCGAGGACGAGCAGGCGTGGCTCATCGCCAACAACCGGGCATTCGCCGAACACCCCGAGCAAGGGCATTGGGACATCACCACCATCGAGGCCCGAGAACGCGAACCGTGGTTCGACGCGGATGGGTTCCGCGTGCTCGAGCTCGACGGGAAGCTGGCCGGGTCGTGCTGGACCAAGATCCATGCGAACTCGGATCCGCCGATGGGCGAGATCTATGCCATCTCCGTCGACCCGGATCACCACGGCCAGGGCTGGGGCCGCGTGCTCACCCGTGCCGGGCTGGACTGGCTGGCAGAGCAGGGCCTGCGCACGGGCATGCTCTACGTCGATGGAGCCAACACCGCAGCGATGTCGCTCTACCGGTCCATGGGGTTTTCGACCGACCACGTCGACCGCTCCTACGTGATCGACGTTCCCGACGCCCGGCAGGCCTGATCGGATCCGGGCGAGGGTCAGCCCGAACCGACGATGTGGCCGATGGTGTAGGTGACGGTGGCCGCAGCTGTCGAGATGAGGAGCTGTCGGGCGGCAGACCACACCCACGACCGTCCGGTGAAGAACGAGAGTGCCGCTCCGACGATAAGCGAGGCCACCGCACCGAGTGCCACCGACCACAGCAGTGCCGTGGTCCCGCTGGTGAAGAGCCAAGGCAGCAGGGGGATCAGCGCACCGATGGCGAACATGACGAATGAAGACGCGGCGGCCTCGAGCGGCTTGCCCGTGTCGCCCGGGGTGAAGCCGAGCTCTTCACGCGCATGGGTCTCGAGGGCGAGCTCAGGATTCCGCATCATCTTCACCGACAGCTCGTCGGCCAAGTCGGCCTCGATCCCCCTGCTCCGATAAAGGGCGGCCAGTTCGCGCCGCTCGTTCTCCGGATCGGCCAGGATCGATTGCCGTTCGACGTCCAGCTCGCGCTCCATCAGCTCGGACTGCGCCCGCATCGACACGTACTCGCCCGTTGCCATCGAGAACGCCCCGCCGATCAGGCCGGCGATACCGGCTAGCCGGACGGCTCCGGCCGTGGAGTGGGCGCCAGCCATCCCCAGGATCAGCGAGACGTTGGAGACCAGACCGTCGCTGATACCGAACACGGCAGCACGGGCACCGCCCCCGCTGATGTTGCGATGCTGGTGCTCTTCGTACACGCCACGATCGTACTGACCTCAGCCACGTGAGGGCGCACTGGCGCTCCCCCGTAGGTCCGCCTCACATGCGCCAGGACACCCGGTGGTCGCTCCTTCGCCCCTCGCGTACAGTCTTGCGCATGGCTACTTCCGTGCACGGCATCGAATCGTTCAAATATCTCGTTGGGGCCCACCTCGGGTACAGCGAGTGGCATCTGGTCGACCAGGCCCAGGTCGACCTGTTCGCCGACGCCACCGGTGACCACCAGTGGATCCACGTCGACCCCGAAGCGGCCAAGAAGGGCCCCTTCGGCGGCCCCATCGCCCACGGCTACCTCACCTTGGCGCTAGCTCCGGTGTTCCTCGGCGAGGTCCTCCAGGTCGACGGGATCTCGATGGGCGTCAACTACGGCTGCAACAAGGTCCGTTTCCCCTCGCCCGTCATGGTCGGCAGCAAGCTGCGCGAGGGCGTCGCCGTGGCCGAGGTCGAGGATGTCACCGGAGGTGTGCAGGTGGTCCTGGACCTCACTCTCGAAGCCGAGGGCTCGGCCAAGCCGTGCTGTGTCGCACAGGTCGTCTACCGCTACTACGCCTAGGTCGCCAGCGAGCTGGCACCGCTGCTCACCTCGCTCGGTCCACCGGGGAACTCCCAGGTCGGCAAGGTGGCCCGGGGTCTGCTCCGACAATGTGAGCAACTACTCCTAGAGTGGTGCCATGGAGATGCGGGTCGAGCAGCTATCGGCACAGGCCGAGGTATCGGTGGACACCATCCGGTACTACCAGAGCAAGGGTCTGCTTGAACCGCCTCGGCGCGAAGGCAGGATCGCCTGGTACGGAACGGGCCACCTCGATCGGCTGACCCGAATCCGGACGCTGCAGCAGCGCGGGTTCACGCTCGCGACCATCGCCCGACTCGTCACGGGCGACCTCGATGCTGCCGATGAGGCCCTGCTCGGACAGCTGTCCGGACTACAGCCGGCGCCTCAACGCATGGCAGACCGCCCGGATGCCGCCGACGCCGACCCGATGTCCCCCGTCGGGATGCCGGAAGCGGATTCGGCCGCGGATACCAGGACGTACTCGGTCACGGAGCTGGCCGAGGTCACCGGGATGCCGCTCGCCCTGCTGAAGGCGATCGAGGCGGAAGGGCTGCTGATCCCGACCCGGATCGCCGGCCAGGAGCGGTACACCGACGAGGATGTGGCCGCTTCGCGAGCTGGACTGCTCATGCTCGAATGGGGTATCCCTCTGTCCGACCTTCTGGACTTGGCCCGTCGCCACAACGAAGCGACGGCAGCTGTGGCCCGTCAAGCCGTCGATCTCTTCGCCCGGCACGTGCGCGAGCCTCTCCGCCAGGGAACTGTTCCGGACGCGCTCGTGCGAAACGCCGACGGGACAGTGGAGACTGCCACCGGGGACCCTGCCGTCGACGGGCTCCTGCAGGCCTACGCCTCGTTGCTTCCGGCAGTCAACACCTTGGTGGGGCATCACTTCGCCAGAACGCTCGTCAAAGTCGCCCTCGAACACGTCGAACAGGTCGGATCCGAACAGGAGCGCCAAGCAGTGTGGGATCGCATCGAGGCTGACGGCATGTCGCACGAGTTGGCCGACGCCGACGGGACCGGTGGGCGATGACCGGCATGCCACACGCGGAACACCCCGCAACACCCGGGACGCCGCCGACCGCTGCTGACTCGTCGGCTGGCATCTCGCTCGAGGCGGCCGCCCGTGCACGCGGCGTGGATCTTCCGACCGGAGAAGCGAAGACCGAACTGGTCCGATCGATGTTCGATGCCATCGCCCCCCGCTATGACCTGGTCAATCGGACCATGACCTTCGGGCTCGACGTTCGCTGGCGCAAGCAGTCCTTGCGGGCGCTCGGCCTTCCGGCCGGCTCCACGGTGCTCGATCTTGCGTGCGGGACCGGAGACTTCTTGAAGCTGCTCGAGGCGGGCGGGTACCGCTCGTTCGGGATGGACCTCTCCTGGGGGATGCTGGCGGCAAATCACACCGGGTCACCGCTGGCCCAGGCCAACGGGGCAGCTCTCCCGGTGGCAACAGGATCAGTCGATGGGGTCACCTGCGGCTACGCACTTCGCAACTTCACCGAGCTCGCCGAGGTGTTCCGTGAGTTCGGCCGGATCGTGCGGCCAGGCGGTCGCATCAGCTTGCTCGAGGTGTCCGAGCCCGACTCAGGACTCCTCCTCGCCGGCCACCGCATCTGGTTCCGTCGGGTGGTTCCGCTCATCGGGGGACTGCTCTCGGATCGGTCTGCCTACCGATATCTCCCGAAGTCGACTGCCTACCTCCCGTCGACGGACGAGCTCCGGACCCTCCTGCAGGAGTCAGGGTTCTCGTCGGTCAACCGGAGGGGTCTGTCCGGAGGGCTCAGCCAGCTCATCACGGCCACCAGGAGCGGTCGACCATGACGTCGTGGTCCCCCGCCGCCCCTCTCGTCACCTCTACGCCGCAGTCGGACGCACCCGAGGCAGCGTCGGCGATCCAGGGCGGAACGCCCCGGGCCGTCCGTTTCCCTCTCCCCGGCGGCCCCCCGGTCGACCCCTTTGCCCTCGCAGGCGAATCGGGCATC